>JAQSXM010000125.1 GCA_029256645.1 Sporomusa sp.
CACAACTGTCACTTGCAATTGATCTAAAACAGGGCGTAATCTCTCCGCCTGCCAGCCAACCACTACTCTAATGTCAGCGACTCCCGCTTGCCGGAAGGTATTTACTACTGTTTCGATGACCGAACTCTCACCAAAAGGAAGCAGCGGCTTAAATGCTCCCATACGGGAGGAAAACCCGGCTGCCAGTATTAAAGCGGCGATGTTTTGCGTGCGTTTTCCCTTCATGCTTCCATCCCCCAGCTTGCTTCCGGTTCTGGGCTGGTATATGTCACCGCCAGCCTACCCCAGTGTTACCTTGCCTGCCGCTGGCGGTGTATTGCGGCTTTTATTTACTTTGATTTCGCCATCAATTAAGACCATCGCCACCCCGGGCAGGTCTCCGGCCTGCATGGCTTCAAGCGCATTCCTGCCTACCGAGCCCAGCGGTGTATCAATAATCGCCAGATCGGCTTCTTTGCCGGGAGCAATAATCCCGGTATTAAGCCCGTACACCCGGGCTGTATTCCCGGTAGCCATGGCGATTGCAATTTCAGCCGGGATATCGGACATACAGGCAGTCTGCACAATTGTCCGCAGGATACCCAGCGGAATAACCCCGGTGCCGGAGGGCGCATCATTGCCGAAAATAACCCGGTTTAGTTGACCCAGTCCGGCCAATTTGCGCACAGTCTGGTCAGCTATTTTAGGATTGCCGCACTGGACAACCTCCAGGATCAAGTCACTGTCTGTGATCAGTTTATCGACTTCTGCCGGCGAGATTGCTGTCGGCCCGCCATTGATATGGGAAACAACGTGTGGCTTTACCGCCAGGACATCTGCAGCTGTAACTGTTGAACTGCCGGGAATCGAGGTACCGCCGGTATGCATCATGACTTTCATCCCATGGGCTTTTGCCCACTCAACCATCGGCGCAGCCTCGGCCGGCTTTTTAATTGAACCCAGCCCGACTTCACCAACCAGCCAGACGCCATTGGCCGCTAATTCCGCAAAATCAGCCTCAGTCAACCCTTTTTCCAAAATGACCGCACCGCCATGAACCTTTACACCACCGGGGCGTTGTTTCTGAAAAGAGCGTTGTGCCAATACAGCCAGGGCCTTTACCCCCACCGGATCAGTAGGCCGGCCGGGGGTATGACACTCACCGGCCGAGATCATGGTAGTTACACCGCCATGTAAAGAACTATCTATAAAATCAGCCATTTTCTGCCTGGGGGTATAATCACCAATAACCGGGTGAACATGTGAATCAATCAAACCCGGCACTACCGTCATCCCACCGGCATCAATGAGTTTGTATGCATCAGAATGTAGTTTAAGATCATCAAGAAGTTTTGGGCCGCCCACAGCCTCAATCTTTCCGTCATGGATAATAATCGTGTCAGCCGGCAAAACCGGCTCATTAATATTTCCGGAGACCAGAATTCCAATATTTGTTATCGCTGTATATGCCATTTCAGCCACCTCCAGAGATTTTAAAGAACAGGCAGAGAAACATCCATTTCTCTGCCGATTCTTTTTCTATGCCCTCTAATTTAATGCTTTTTGTTTTGTTTCATCACCCAGGACAATCATGTCTAACGCAGCGATAACCAACACTGCAGTAAACATCATAAATACCAGTGGAATTTTATCAGGACCGGTAATCATCGCCGCAACAACCATTGGGGCGGCGATACCGCCAATCCGGCCGAAGCCTGCTGCCCAGCCCACACCGGTGGTGCGCGCCTCTGTGGGATACAGTTCAGGAGTGTAGGTATATAAAATACCCCAGGCACCAAGATTGAAGAAGGACATCAGGCAGCCCCACAAATAGATATCAGTAACCGAAACCGCGCTGCCAAACATGTACGCCGAGAATGCGCAGCCAAGTAGGAAAGTTGCCATAGTTGCTTTGCGGCCAAGCTTATCGACCAGCGCAGCTGCGGCAAAATATCCCGGGATTTGCGCTACTGTCATCCATAATACAAACTCAAAGGACTGGACCATATTGTGTCCGGCTTTAACCAGCAGGGTAGGAAGCCAGAGGAAAATACCATAATAGGAGAATACGATGCAAAACCACAAGATCCATAAGCAGGCAGTCCGCTTAATATATTTAGGGCTAAACAACTGCAATACACTAAACGCAGGCGCTGACGCAGCTGTCTGTATTTCCGCCAGCGATGGTTTCTGGCCTGGCGTTACGCCAAGCTCTTTTTCAATATCGGACACCAAGGCATGAGCTTCGTCTACCTGTCCTTTTTTCATCAGGAACAGCGCCGATTCCGGTACAGTCCGCCACAGGTAAAAGACGTATAATGCCGGCAGGGCACCAATATAAAAAGCAACCTCCCAGCCGTACTTAGGAATAATCAGGTAGGAGATAATTGAAGCCGCCAGCCAGCCAAAAGCCCAGGCGCTTTCGAGCAGTACAATCATCCGGCCCCGGTATTTAGTAGGAGAATACTCGCTCATTAAAGTAATAGCAACAGGCAGTTGTCCACCTAAGCCAAAACCAACTAAAAAACGGAAAAAGAGCAATGACTCGTAATTCCAGGATAAGCCGCAGGCGCCTGTTCCCAGGCTGTAGATAATCAGAGTTGCGGCAAAAACCTTTTTCCGGCCAATATAGTCAGCAATCGTGCCGCCAAGCATTGCACCGATAGCCATGCCAATCAAACCTACACTACCAACAAAGCCAACTTGCGCCGAACTCAATTTCCATGTAGCAATCAGCTTGGGTAAAACAAAGGAAATAATACCTGTGTCCATGGCATCAAACGCCCAGCCTAAACACATAATCAGCAATAACCGCCAGTGGAATTTCCCGAGAGGTAAGTTTCCTAAACGCTCAGTAATTGTGGACATGTAAACAACTCCTTCATTTTGGATCTAAAAACGTTTTATTGCTTAACTTTTTTTTGCATCGCCTCCATCCAGCTGCACCGTTGCCGCTCTCTAAGTTAGCCATCATTGCTCAGCCCTGCCGGGTTGTCACAATGAATCTATCTATACACCGGTTACAGCCTAGACATCTTTGGCTATAGCTGTGGCCGCGATGAATGAGCAGCATTACCTCCACATTCATCGTACGCCTATTGGTGGACATAATGATCTGCTTCTTATTGCAGGCCCCGCCCCTGGGTTTCCCTGCCCAGGATTGCTACTGCAATACCGGCAAGGATAAATGCGCCGGCAACTATAGCAATTGCCCCGGTAACGCCGATAAAGTTAAGTGCATAGCCGATAACCAGCGGAGCCATCATCGAACCCAGACGTGACCAGGTTGCCGCCATGCTTGTTCCTGTTACCCTTACACTTGTAGGATAAAGCTCTGGCGTATAGGTATAGGTTATGCCCCATACCCCTGATACGAAGAAAGAGGTCAGGACTCCTAAAAGTACAACCTGACTAATCTCTAAAGCCCCATAGCCTAAAGCCCAGCCAAATAGTACTGTAGCTACTCCTGCTAACAGCAGATTAGCTGTCAGCAGCCGCTTTCTGCCAAACTTGTCCATGCCATAAGCACATAATATTTGATTAGGTATGTAAGCCAGCTGCATGATAACCACATAGAGGAAAGACTTGACCATGCTATGACCAGCCTTAACAAGCAGTGAAGGCAGCCAGGCGAAAAGGCCATAATAGCCGAACATCCCCAAAAACCAGAGCAGCCACAGCATTAGTGTTGTTCGCCAGTACTGCGGTGAGAACAAAGTTCCAATAGACCCCTTACCTGCTACAGAAACAGCCGCCATAGAGGCTTCCGTGACTGGTGGTATTTTGCTGGTTTTCGCTACCTCAGCCTCAATCTGGTCAACAATTGCCAACGCTTCCTTATCCCGTCCCTGCAAAGCAAGCCACCGGGGAGATTCCGGCAGTTTCCGGCGAACTACCCAGATGTAAAGGGCCGGTAGAGCCCCGATAGCAAAAGCCCATCGCCAGCCATCCTGAATACCCGGAATAATAAAGTAGGAAAGTGCCGCGGCCGCAAGCCAGCCGACTGCCCAGAACGTATTAAGCAGGCCCTGGACTTTCCCCCGGTCCTTTGCCGGAATAAATTCCCCCATCAGCGCAGTAACTACCGGGGTCTCGCCACCTAGCCCCACACCAACTAAGAAACGAAAGCAAATTAATGATGTAAAGTCCCAGGCAAAAGCACAGGCCAGAGAGGCAGCTGAGAACAACAACATTGTCCATTGGAAAACAGCCTTACGGCCAAAGCGGTCTGCTGCAGGACCTGACAGAAAAGCTCCTGCCATCATGCCTAATAATCCTGAACTAAGCAAAATTCCCACTTGCGCCGAGCTTAGATGCCAGGCCTGGATCAGCGCTGTAGCGATAAAGGTTACCAAGCCCACATCAAAAGCATCAAAAGCCCAGGCACACCCATTAATAGTTAGTAATTTGTAGTGAAATCTGGAGAGTGGCAGACGGTCAAGCCTTGCCGCTACAACCACAGATGTTCCATAGTTATTCATAATAAATACCTCTGATTAATTATTTTTATAAGAATTCATTAGTCTCGCGCACAATACTAACCTGTTCATGCATCGCCTCCATCTTGCTGCACCGTTGCTCGCTTAGTCTCGGTTGTCACTGCGGCAGCCCTTTTATAGGCTCATTGCAATGAATCTATCTATACACCGATCACAGCTTAGACGTCATTGGCTATAGCTGCGGTGGCCGGAATCAAAACCGGCTCTCCACACTTACACTAAAGGTTGAATTCAAATGTCATTAATCATCGGTTGATTCCAGCACACCGGTTGGTGAATGAATTAGAGATATCACGCTAACTCTGCTAAAGTTCCTGCAATCTGGCTAAAACTTTCTCCGGGGTTATTGGTAATTCAGTAAATCGCACCCCAATCGCGTTATATACGGCATTGGCAATTGCCGCAGCGGTGGGGATCAGCGTCGGTTCACCTACCCCTTTTGCGCCAAATGGGCCGGTTAGTTCAGGCTCTTCCACGATGAGCGGGTACATTGGGGGGACATCCAGTGCGGTTGGCATAAGGTATGTTGCCAGATTTTTGGTCAGGATCTTTCCCTCATGTACCTGTATTTCTTCTGTTAATGCATACCCCAAGCCCATCGTACAGCCGCCTTCAATCTGGCCTTCAATATTAAGCGGGTTAATGGCCTGTCCCACATCATGTGCGGCAACAATCCGGATAACCTCAATCTCACCTGATTCAGTATCTACTTCTATTTCAGCAATTTGCGTAGCAAACGCATAGGTGGCATAGGGTTTACCCTGTCCGGTTTCCGGATCCAGACCGGTAGTATCCGGGTTAAACCAGCCATGACCAAGGGTGAGCTTACCTTTCATCCGGCATTGAGCAATACAGTCGGCCAACGATACCGACTGACCCTTTCCTTTAGGCGACAAGCCTAAATCAAGGCGGCATTCACTGAGACAATCTGATAAAAATTGCGACTTATCTGAAGCAGCCCTGACACTAAGTTCCTTATGACCTACTACCACGTCAGCAGGGACAACCCCTAACATGAATGCGGCCATCTCAATAAGTACTTTTTTCGCTTCTTGTGCAGCCAGGCGCACCGCATTGCCGGAGATGTATGTCTGACGGCTGGCCGACGACGCCCCGCCGTCAGGGGTAATTCCGGTATCGGCCGATACCACGCGAATGTCCTCCATATCAATGCCGAACTCCTCGGCTACAATCTGGGCCAAAACAGTATCAGATCCTTGTCCAATGTCGGCACAGCCGGTTAAAACAAGCACCGTTCCGTCATCCAGTAAATTCACATAAGCCCCGGATGGATTGGGCAGCCCGGTATTACCAATGCCATACCACATGGAAGCCATACCGGTGCCACGCTTTTTGCGCCACTTCGCATTGAAGTCAGGGCTGCTTATAAGTGTTTTCGCTGCTGCTGCAGTCTTTTCCAGGGTCGGGATAATCCCGATACTCTGCTGTAACTCTGCCCCGGTCGCAGTCACAGAACCAGGACGAAACGCATTTAGCAGTCTGATCTCCAGCGGCGATATGCCGATTTTCTCAGCCAGCATATCCATCTGGGCCTCATGGGCAAAAGCGACCTGCGGTACGCCAAACCCACGCATAGCCCCTGCTGTCGGATTGTTGGTATATACCGTATAAGCCTCAATCGCAACATGGGGAATTTCGTAGGGTCCGGTCGCATGCACCGCTGTCCGGGTCAGTGTTCCCGGCCCATATGATGCATAGGCCCCGGTATCACCAATAATTGAACACTCCATTGCCAGCAGTTTACCGTTCTCGTCAGCGCCTGTCTTCATTTTTATCGTACAAGGGTGCCGTTTGGAGGAATTAACAATCGATTCGGTTCGTGAATAGACAAGTTTTACAGGCCGTCGTGTTCTCATCGCGATCAAACCTAGATGAACCTGCACCGAAATATCCAGTTTTCCACCAAACCCGCCGCCGGTCGCCGCCTGAATCACCCGTACCTTATCCAGCCCCATTTTGAGATTCCGGGCTACCTCTTTCGCGTCAAAATGTGTGTTTTGAGTAGATACCCAGATCGTGACCACATCACCATCAAGTTTTGCTACCCCGGCTTCTGGTTCAATATAGCCGTGTTCTACCATTTGTGTCCGGTATTCTTCTTCAACCACCACTGCACACCGTTGAAAAGCTGCGCCAGTATCACCTTTACGAATTTTACGGACAGCCAATATATTACCATCTTCATAAATCCTGGGAGCAGAGTCTGACATGGCTGCCACTGGGTCAAATACCGGCGGTAATACTTCTATATCTACTTCAATAAGTTCCAGCGCTTTTTCGGCCAGCGCCTCGGTCTCGGCCGCAATCAAAGCCAGTGGATCACCTATTTTACGGATCTTCTCATTATTTTTGACCAATACGGGTTCATCTTTTACAATCATCCCGGTGCTGTTAGTTCCTGGTACATCTTTACCGGTCAGAATCACCACAACGCCTGGCAGCATCTCAGCCTTGGACACATCAATCGAACGTAATATCCCATGCGGCACGCTGCTGCGAAATACTTTTATATGTAACATGCCGTCAAAATGAATATCAGCGGCAAATTGAGCTTTTCCCAGTACTTTGTCAACTGCATCCAACTTTTTCACCGACTGTCCCACAATCCGATATTGGCTCAATTTACTCACCTCCCAGGCCTATTGACTGTTTGCTACCTTTTCAATGGCATTAATTATTTTGGCGTAACCGGTGCAGCGGCACAAATTTCCTGAAATATGTTTAGCGATTTGCTGCCGCGTAGGCTTTGGGTTGTCATCCAACAGTGATTTGGCACTAAGCAGCATGCCCGGAGTACAAAAACCGCACTGTACCGCCCCCTCGTCAATAAATGCCGCTTGCAGCGGATGCAGTTTATCATAGGTACCCAGCCCCTCAACAGTAAGCACCTCATGCCCCTCAATCTGTAAGGCCAGTATCAAGCAGGAATTCACAGTTTTGCCATCTATAAGCACAGTACAGGCCCCACAGTCACCTTCACCACAACCAATTTTGGTACCTGTCAGCCCTAACCGGTTGCGCAGCATATCGACAAGCAACAGGTTAGGTTCAACGACAATCTCCGTCTTCTGCCCATTTAAGGTAAAGGCGATGGTTTTCTTACTCACACCTGCACCCCACTTGAACTCGCTCCAGTGCGGTCACTAAAGCCCTGAACACAATAACCCGGGCCAGGCGGGTGCGATAACTGGCTTTACTGCGCACGTCGTCAATTGGTTTAAGCAGTTGAGCTGCAATTTCACCAGCCTGAGCAAATACTTCGGCATTGGCCTGTTTGCCAATCAACCATTTTTCCAGTTCGTATAAACGAATTGGGGTAGGAGCCACTGAACCAAAGGCAATTCGGGTATCACTGATTATTCCATCAGTTACTTTCAACCAGGCAGCACAATTAATGATAGCAATAGCCAGTGCTTTTCGTTTGCCGAACTTTAAAAAAGCTGCTCCTTCATCAGGTTGAATTTGACGAACTTTGATCTGGACAATAAATTGTCCGGGTACTAAGCAGGTTCTACCTGGCCCTTTAAACACTTCAGCTAACGGCAGTTCCAAAAAACCGCCCTGACTACGGAGTTTCACCTGTGCATCAAGAGCGAGCAAGGCAGGGACAGTGTCGGCAGCAGGTGATGCATTACAAATATTACCCCCGATTGTCCCTTTATTTCTAATCTGCGGCGAACCAACCTGTCCGGCCGCTTCTGCCAGAATTACTGCTTTTTGGTTGACTAGGTCCGACTTGGTCAGATCGGTATGGCTGACAAGCGGCCCAATCCATAAATAACCGTCTTCATCGGTAATTTGTTGTAAACTATCAATACCATTTATATCAACGACTGCTTCCGGCATTGGCCGCAGCAGTTTTTCTTTCATTTTTACTAATAA
>JAQSXM010000126.1 GCA_029256645.1 Sporomusa sp.
TCGGCGGTATCATCGCCAGCTTTAACTAAACATTTTATCCTTTATAGCACTTAACACACTTCCAATGCTGCTATTAATAACCCATGTTGCAGAACTGTCCAGAGGCGCTGGCTCTTGGTTGATAATCAATAGTTTCGCTCCATTTTGCAAAGCTAACTGTGGTAAATAATTGGCTGGCGACACCACTAATGATGACCCAAGTACCACGTAAAAATCAGCATTTCTACTATGCTTTACGGCTTCTTCCCATGCTTTGTCCGGTAAGTTCTCACCAAACAAAACTACATCAGGGCGTAATAAGCCACCACATTGGGAACATAAACACTCGTCACCATAACGATAGTTCCCCTGCTTATAATCTTCTTCCCATGTTGAATACTGTGGCAGCAGCGCTCTGCTATCATATACGGAATTGCAATTCAGACACCGAATAGTCCGCAATGAACCATGCAATTCCACAACATTTTCGGCGTTAGCTCGTTGATGCAAACCGTCTACGTTTTGCGTTATTATGACCATATTCCCTTTTTGCTGTAATGCAGCAAGCGCTTGATGGCCTTGATTAGGCGCAACATCCCATAGCTTTGCTATGCGCCACTGATAGAAAAAGTAGAATTCATCAGGCTGTTGTCTTAGCGCAGCCATAGTTGCCAAACTTTCAGGACCCACTTTCCATAGCCCCCGGGCAGACCTAAAGTCAGGCAGCCCTGACTCAGTACTCATACCGGCCCCAGTAAACACAACAAGTTTTTTTGCATTCGCCCAAGCCTTAACAATAGCGGCTATTTTATCCCGCCCGACTTCCATTATTTCTTTATTCATCTGCTCCCCCTGCCTGGTTGATACTATTAAAATCAAATGTTAGCGCACTACATTGACTGATACCTATAAAGAGAAGCTCTCAACTCAAATATTTCTGTAAATGCCGGTAAGTGTTGTATTTGCTCGCTCCTCAGGCCTCTTGCACATTCAATCAGGTCACCGCAAGATTTACCAGGCAAGGACGAATCCTCGTTAAACAGTATGCCAGGCTGTACTGTTGCATCTGGTTGATGGCCCAACCATAATTTTTCCAACTCTTCAATTAAAGCGATCGTAGTATCAACATCGAAGAAGGCTTTGGACTCTAAATCCTGATATATTTCTTCAAGACGCTTTTTAGCGAAGTTAAATTCACTCATTACTACACCTCTTATTTATCCGTGCTTATTACAGTAGCACTATTGCAATTCCCTCGCATGTAAAATTGACTAATAACAGTTGATATTAATATTGGGGAAACGTTTAATATAGTCCTCAGCCGCTATTAGCATCGCAAAGTCGAAAGATATTAATCCGATTAAAGTTGTAATCATAAAATTCACCTCACTCTCTATCATTTGTACTCGTATGTTCCGCATGCGTATGTGCTTAAATCTGCCCCTTCATGGGTTTTCACACTCAGATCATTATTTCGCAAGATTAATTCCCTTTTAGAGTAGAAATTAATGATTGAGCAGACTGTAGACTTCTGGAATCAGAATATAGCCTTCCGGATATTAAGCATACGTAATAAGTTTGTAAAATTTTTTATTTGCCATTTTTTATTAGCAAATATTTTGCATGCGTAATTTCTACTATCAGAATAATACATCCTCGAAATATTTTCAATACCATTTTGAAAAATTATTGTTGGCAGATACCGGTTTATAAGGTCTGATATATTTTTCGCAGCACTTTCTCAAACACAATTATTTCTTCCTCTGTACACTCCTTGAGCATTTCAGTTCGGACTATATTTAAGACCTCCAGCACTGAATCCTTCAGGGCAATAGCTTTCTCCGTCAAAAAGATATGATATGCACGGCGATCTTCCGGTGAATCTGCCCTATATACTAATTTTGAACTTTCCATGCGATCAATAAGGCCAGTAAGTGTAGAACTGTCCAAGTAACACCGCTTTCCTAGTTCAGAAAGACTAATACCGTCTCCTTTATAGAGTGTATATAGAACCATCATCTGTACAGGTGTAATTCCGATTTTTTGGCTAAGTATTTCTTTGGCAAACTGATTATGCTTTTGATCCGCTTTAGCAAGCAGGATACAGATACTATCAAAAATTGGGAGCATGTTTCCCTCCGTTACTCTTATTAGTTCAAATTAGTTTGTATACGTAAATTAAAGCTAAGTATAATCTGGTTATATTTAAAAGTCAAGTCAACTCCGTAAAGGGTGCTAGGGGCGTCTCATTGCCGCTTTTCCCATTAAGGCGGCAGTTCTTATTCTCTCCCTACCGCGTCAATTGCCACTTGACTTCTGTTCTTATCAATATAACCGAAACTAACCCTATTGTACCGTATCTTTTATTTTGCTAAGCTATAATAGTGACCATTCTTTTTTTGATGATCTGATTTCAAAACCTTGCGGAGATATATGTAAAGGGAACCTCAGTTTAAGGTCCCTGCCATCACACAATTGGAGGAGATTTATGAGTTTTTTTATTATGATGTTCATCTTGCTGGTGATAGCCGGACTAATTGGTTGGCTCAATTACCTGCTGTTGGAACGTCGGTTTGCCGTTTACCGAAAACCGGTTGTTCGCTACACCTATCTGTTTATCACAGCATCAGCCGTCGTTGTGATGACGTATACCCGGGGACGGAATTTGTCGCCAATGAATCCGGACGATGAAGTATATTATTGGCTGCTCTATATGGCATTAGCCTGGTTAGTTGGACAGTTTGTACTCATCTTGCTGCAACTGTTCTGTTATGTGACAGAGTGGCTTCTAGGCCTTCGCAAGGCCCGCCCTGCGACCCCGCAGTCAAACCAATCGGTTATGACAAGGCGGAGCTTTTTAACAGGCATGGCCACTGTCTTACCGATAATTTCTGTAGGCACGGGAGCAAAAGGGATATACGAGGCTCAAGCTGAAATGGTTGTGCAGCAATACCGGCTGACTTTTCCCAACTTGCCGGATCATCTGCAAGGTTTTAAAATTGGCCAAATAAGTGATACCCATTTGGGGCCATATTTCAGTTTGGACCGCCTAAATACTGCGCTCCAGCTGGTCAAAGAGCAAAAGCCTGATGTGCTGGCCATAACTGGGGACTTCGCTGATGATTTGCGCTTGCTAAAACCAGCTTTGGAGCGGTTGGATCAGCTCCAGCCGTCTATTCCCCTTGGGATTTATTTCTGTATCGGTAATCATGAATACATTCGTGATGCTGAACGGTTTCGTGCAGAAATAGCAAAAAGTAAGGCAGTGTTGCTGGAAAATGATAACCGGTTAATTGTGGCCGGTTCGCAACCGCTCTATCTGTTAGGGGTAGACTATCCTGGTTCAGATGTTGCCCGTTCGGCTCTCGACATCAGCGTTAACCGCCGGTTGCAGTGTTTTGCTGCAGCTAACCAGAACATACCCACCAATGCCTTTAAAATTTTACTGGCCCATCATCCTGATTTTCTGATTGACGGTTTTGCTGCTCAAATCCCCCTGACACTGGCCGGTCACACCCATGGTGGTCAGCTAATTATCGGGGGTAAATCACTATTTAATACCCATGTTTATATGCGCGGCCTTTATCAGGAAAATGGTGTGTACGGTTATGTCAGCAGCGGAGCAGGCCACTGGTTTCCCCTGCGTCTGGGCTGTCCACCGGAAATTAGTATGTTTACCTTAACATCATAATGACTCAGGGGGACGGTTCTCTTGAGTCACCTATCCCCTTTGATCGCACTTAATCTGACACAGAAGCAATGAATAACTGGGGCAGGGTCCTGTCCCCCTGTCTCGCCCGGCGCGCCGTGTTTGGCGAGTTCATACCTTTTACCCGGCCAATGCTGGCACAGACTGGATTCACAGCAAGACCTCACGGCTTTTATGTACCAGAGTCACTGCTTCTTTATATAGTTATATTTATGTTTCGTTTGTTAGCTTTTTCTTTTTTTGCCTTTTTACAAGCAGCTTCTTCGATGTTAGCCTTCAACTCGTTAGCTTTCCGCCTGCGGGCGACTTCAGCTGCCGCTATCCCAAACTCAACAGATTCTTTAAGGTCTCTTGCGATCTCATTGCTCTTTCCTGTCAAGCTGTATGGCGAATTTTCGGTGCTACTTGTCTTTGATGCTGACTGGCTAAAGGAAAGAGCTATTCCCGCCCCGCCTATACTATTACACTGGGACACTTTGGCAGCAGCCGAAAGCAGTTTACCTATACTGGCGTTCATTAGAACATGCTCATGCCTGGCTAAAGCCTTTTCCCGATCACGCAGTGTTTTTGCCGCAGCCTCTTCTCTTTTCACTCTCTCTAGCTCAAGTTTCCTGGTTTCTTCTTCATAGATGGTTTGCTGGATCTGTTTATCAGCCGCTTGCAGTTCTACGATAACTTGCTTAATATCAGTATTGTTATTATTGTTGTCTTGCGTAGCAAGCATTTCTTTGTTGCCAATAGCTTCTTGTTCAAGTTTTTTTTGCAACCCATCGCGATATTCTCTTAACGCAGTTAGATTATTCTTAGGGTTCAAATTAGCTAATAAGTTATTTAAGCCCATTTGATCGATAGGCATTATATTCACTCTCCAATAATCATATTTCATTACGATAAATCCCTCACTAAATAATGCATCGAAAATTATAAGGAAGAACTTAACAATAAAATACAAACAGCGCCCCAAAAGGCGCTGTTTAATGACTCAAAAGAACCGTCCCCTTGAGTCACCCTATCCCCTTTGTATGTAAAGATAGCCATAACTTACTTTTCCGTAAGTTATGGCTATTTTCTCTGTACCGTGTTCTTTACGACAAATCATTCCGAAACTAAACTGTTCTTGCACTTTAGGACCCAACAAATTTGTCTTTGGCCCACGGCCCCTGTTGGAGCTTAACTTTTATTAGCTGATCTGTGTCATATTTCAATTTTTGAAGTAATTTCAAGGAACTTTAAACAATGATATATTATGATTTGCTTGTCAAATGCTATCTATCTTTGGTAAATAATATCAAAAAAGGAGTATATTTGACAAAAATCATAAAAAGGAGAATTAAAAGATCGTGCCCATTATGAGGAAAGTAATAGTAATTATTATGGGCTGCATCATTCTGTTGAATGGTGCACTAGATATTGGCTATACAACATGTTTGGCCAGTCAAAATAGGCTATGCCCTGAAGAACTATGGATGGAGTTAGATGTTTCTGCAGAGCAAAGGAAACGTATTGACGAAATGATTGACTATGCAGCTACCGAATTATTAAAGAATCAACCAAACTTAAAAAACGCCAGCATGTTGGATCTCTTAGAATTTGAGAATCTGGTGAATGACAGGAGAAACCGGGTAAATGAAATGATCTCAAAAATATTAACAATAGAACAGCAATACGCATTCGATAACCAATTACAAATACAAGAACAAACCAGAGACCTTTCTACCATGTCCCTCTTGAGTTTAAATCTTACTGAAACGCAACAGCCACTCGTACTCTATTCATTAATCGGGTCTCAAAAACAAGTTTGGTCCATTATTTCAGATAAAAAGCTCTCCTGGGAAGAACGAAGGAAAAAGTTAAAAAAGGTGGACACAATTAACAAACTGCAAAAGCTGTTAACCAAAGACCAAATAGATAAATTGAAAATATGGTCGAATTTACTAAACCGCTTTAAAACGTAGAGTTAGCACTCTTTTATATACTAAGGACAGACTAAACTAAAAATTTGTAAGTTGAGGTAATTTTATATGGAAGAGACAATGAGTTTTCAAGCACAATGCCTGTCTGTTAATACCACGAGTAAAAAAAGTATTGTCATTGGCCCCGGTGCTATTATCGGCAAAGATGTTGTCATTGGTGAAGGAACTAAAATCGGGGCACATGCAATGATTGCCGGCCGGACAATAATTGGCAACAACTGTATTATTCACCCGCATGCAGCAATTGCGGCTGGACCATTCGACCGCCAACACGCTAAGGAAAATTTGGTTATTATCGGTGACAATACCCAAATTCGCGAATTTGTCACAATTAATGGTTCAACTGAAAAAGGCCTAAAAACGCAGATCGGCTCACATTGCCTAATATCAGCATACAGTCAGATTGATTCCAACTGTATTATTGGAGATTTTGTAGTACTCTCCAACGCAGTAAAACTTGCCGCCCATGCGGAAGTAGAAAACCGGGCCGTTATCGGTGGATTGGCAATCATTCATCCGTTTATAAAAATTGGGAGAAGTGCTATGATCGGCGGTATTTCTAAAATAATCCATGATGTCCCTCCTTTTATCCTGGTTAATGGTAATCCAGCACAAGCATTCGGCATTAATTTGATTGGTATGAGACGTGCGGGAATAAGCGAAAACAAACGTCGGATCATAAAAAAAGCTTACAAAATTCTCTATCTCCCAGGATTGAGTGTTGCCAGCGCTTTAGAGGTAATGGAAGAACAGCTTGTTCTATGTGAAGAATTGAAATATTTTATGGATTTTTTGCGCAGCAATAACAGAGAGATTTGCGGCAAAGGCAAAGCCTACAAATCAAAACTACGCTCAACACAGGTTAACTAACACTGCACGCTAACATAATGCATTTACGCATACTTAGCCCTTAATAACTAATGTATTGTAAGGTGGGTTTATGTTAAAAAAAGTTTTTAGTTTATTATTCATAATATTTAGCATTCCCTCTGCGGTTTGTCTGTCAAACCTGACAGTGGATGACTACTCTTCAGAAAACTTCTCCATTGACTTTCATCTCGGCATCCCCGATAATCACAGTACTATAGACCAGTTATACACCCGCTATATTTTTACGGCAGGCTTAGGGTCTGGATTTGCCGGACAATATGTCTATCAAGATGCGCAAACAGAAAACGATGGCAACCGGATAAAATCAACACAGATAAATATACTTAAATCCTATCATAAAGGGCTTTCATTTTTGATAGGCTCTTCTCAGACTGAACTTGTGGGCAATTATTCACGCATCGACATCGTTGCAGGAGTTCAGGGCACTGTTTATATAGGCTCCAAGACCCGGGCCTATACCAGTATGTCTATCGGCACTGGTGTTACCAGCTATTCGTTCTCTATTGGCTACAGTCTCACTCCCAATACTGAACTCAAATTAAATTACAGCGACTTAAGATATAAAGATTTAGCTCCGGAAGTCATTACTGTAAAAATTCCTCACGGAGGCATAGTCTATAGTTTTTAAATATATTATGGGCAGGAGAACAATATCATGAAACGCACTTTATATTCCTTAGCTTTTGCTGTCCTATCGCTGTTAAGTTTAATTACAAGTGCAAATGCAGCAGCACCATTACCACATGGTTTCAGAGGGTTAGTCTGGGGACAAGCACTGGAAGATTTTACAGAAAAAAACAGTATGCAGGACACATCGTCAGCTTTTGAAGACAAGTTTCTGGGAAAGAACGAAACAGCATACAAACGCTTACATGATGACAATATCATTGGCGGAGTAAAATTTACCGCTGTTACCTATATTTTTTGGCGTGACAAATTCAAAGCCATAACCGCTTATACTGCGGGAAGCGATAAATTCACTCAATTAATAAATTTAACAAAAAAAAATTTCGGACGTCCGAAATCCATAGAAGAAAATCAATACTGCAAGCGTGTTATCTGGTCAGATAAACAAACTGAGTTAGTAATTACAATGGCAGGAGATGATCATCCAGTTCATCTTTATATGAGGTCACTTGCAATTGAAAATTTAGAAAACCGCTGGGAAAAGGCTAGCAAATCACCCACTCATACTGAGTTGTGATTAAGAATACGGCTAACCTTACATTTAGAGGAGGGTCTTTATGAAAAAAGTTATGTTCCTACTTACATTGTTGCTGCTTATTACTGTCTGCACTGCCTTGGCAGCTCCCATCAATTCTTTGGAGAAGCAACAAATGGCAGTAGGTATCGTCGGGGGGAATGTCACAAATACTTACTATCTTGAAGACAAAGTGACCAATAATCTAAGTATAGGGATACAGTATATCGATGGTGACATTGACAGTTATGGACAAATAGACTTTTCGAATAACGCCAGTCCGGTAACTACTCCCAAATTGATTATTGGTAACAGGGATTTTCGCTCAGGTTCAACAACATATATAGGTGCTTCTGTAAGTGCTCCTATGAATGAAGATTTTGCCGGTTATGCGATTGCGCTTTTCGGTAAAAGTCTTCAAGAATTGCAGTTGGGCGTTACAAGCGAATTAAACGAGTCCGTGTTCATGAATTTAAACTATCGCCTAGTAGAGCATCATGGCACTAAAAAAGGTATCGGCCTTGGAATAGGCTTTCGCCTTTAATCGCAAGGACGGTTGCTATGAAAAGAAAAAGTATCTTGTTAGCCTTAACTTTACTGCTTTTTGCTTCAGTAACTTTTGC
>JAQSXM010000127.1 GCA_029256645.1 Sporomusa sp.
CCGTAAAATGAAACAACATGCGATATATAAGGAACTGAAGTGTAAGGTGGAACAAGTGTCACTCTGAGGTGACACTTGTTGCGGCAAATGTAGCATGGCGCAACACTAAACAGGGAGGAATCAACAGTCAGGAGACGGTTGATTCCTTTTTTTGTAGGGTTTTTATAGTTGGCATAAATCTTGCAATTATATCTGGTATAACGCTAAAGAGAATAATAGGCGTACTTGTTATGTAGTTGAGAAGGGAGGGTGGTTGATGAGAGTAGTTCCCGTCTATCAGGCGGAAGGTATGGTCCTCTGCCACGATGTTACTGAAATTGTTCCTGGCAAGTGTAAAGAAAGAGCGTTTAAGAAAGGACATATAATCCGGAAAGAGGATATTTCCAAGTTGCTTACAATTGGCAAAGAACATATTTACGTCTGGGAAGTAAATGAGCAAAAGCTTCATGAGAATGATGCAGCGGCACGGTTGGCCAAGGCGGTGGCTGGTCCGGGGCTGGTTTTGGCAGAGGCAGCCGAGGGAAAGGTTGAGATTAAAGCAGGGATAAGCGGCTTATTAAAGGTAAATACCGAGGCATTGGAAAGACTCAATGATATTGATCAGATGGCTGTGGCGACATTGCACTCAAACCAGATGGTGGATGTTGACCGCAAGGTTGCAGGCTGCAAGATTATTCCCTTAGTAATTCCGACCAATAAGATTCAAAAAATTGAGCAGATATGTGCTGCTTATTATCCGGTGGTAGAGGTCAAACAACTGCACGCATGTAAGGTGGGGGTTGTAACTACCGGCAGCGAGGTGTACCATGGCCGGATAAAAGATTGTTTTGGGCCTGTACTGACAGATAAGTTTCAACACTTAGGCAGTTCCATTCTTGAACAAATCTTTGTACCTGATGATATTTCCATGATTGCTGAAGCCATTCACCGTTTGCTGCTGGCCGGCGCCGACATGATTGTAACTACCGGCGGTATGTCGGTCGATCCTGATGATGTCACCCCTTCAGGTATCCGGGCAGCTGGTGGCCGGATCATTACCTATGGGGCACCTACCTTGCCGGGGGCGATGTTTATGCTGGCGTATTTTGGAACAGTACCGGTTCTCGGTTTGCCAGGTTGCGTAATGTATCACAGAAGTACAATTTTTGATTTGGTTGTGCCACGCCTGCTTGCCGGCGAGGAGCTATCGCGCAAAGATATCACCAGGCTGGGGCATGGTGGCTTGTGTCTGTCCTGCGAAGAATGCCGCTACCCTGAATGCGGTTTTGGTAAAGGAAGATAAACTGTCAAACTGATCGTGCGTATTTCGGGGACATAACAGTCCTCAGAGATATAAGGTAATGAATAAAGGAGAGAAGAAAACAGATGCAAAAAAAGGTATTGAATATCAATGGTTTACCCAGAACATTAATTGTTGACATTGAAGCAAGTTTGGCAAGTGTGCTGAGGGAACAACTATTGCTGACCGGGTGTAAAGTTGGCTGTAATCAAGGTCAATGCGGTACTTGCTCGATTATTATGGATGGCAGGGTAGTAAGGTCTTGTGTTGTCAAAATGAAAAGAGTGCCTGATGAGGCCAATATTACTACAATTGAGGGTTTGGCCACACCCAATAACCTTCATCCGTTACAGGTTGCCTGGATGGCATATGGGTGCGCTCAATGCGGTTTTTGCAGCCCTGGCTTTATTTTATCGGCAAAGGTTTTGCTTGATGAGAACCCTAATCCCACCAGAGAAGATGTCCGTAACTGGTTCCAAAAGAATCGTAATGCCTGCCGGTGCACAGGGTATAAGCCATTAGTGGATGCGGTGATGGCAGCTGCAAAGGTTGTTCGCGGGGAAATGCGTAAAGAAGAACTGCTGTATCAGCCTGTTGGCAATAAAATCTACGGCACTACCTACCATCGCCCGTCTGCCCTGCAGAAGGTTACCGGTACCTGGGATTTTGGTGCCGATGTTGCCTTGCAGATGCCGCCGGGAACTCTCCGGATGGCTTTAGTGCAAGCAGAGGTTTCTCATGCAAATATCAAAGGCATTGATACCGCTGAGGCTGAAAAGATGCCTGGTGTTTATAAGGTTATTACCCATAAAGATGTCAAAGGTAAAAACCGTATTACCGGACTTATTACTTTCCCGACTAACAAAGGTGATGGCTGGGATCGTCCAATTCTGTGTGATGAAAAAGTATTCCAATTTGGTGATGCGATAGCCATTGTTTGTGCTGATACCGAGGAACATGCCAGAGAAGCTGCCAAGAAAGTTATCGTTGACTTAGAAGTGCTGCCTGCATATATGAGCGCTCCGGCTGCTATGGCTCCTGATGCGATTGAAATTCATCCAGGCGTACCTAATATTTACTTTGAACAGGGTGTTGTTAAAGGCGAAGAAACCAAACCCATTATGGAAGATTCCGATGTGGTAACAGTTGAAGTCGATACATACTGCAGCCGCCAGCCACATATGGCGCTTGAGCCTGATTGCGGGTGCGCTTACTATGACGAGGAAGGTCGTCTGACCATTCATTCCAAGAGTATTGCCTTACATTTACACCATGCCATGATTTGCCCGGGGATTGGTATTGAACCGGATAAACTGCGGCTTGTCGCCAATCCAACCGGTGCCACTTTCGGGTACAAGTTCAGCCCGACTAACGAAGCCTTATTGGGTGTGGCCTGCATGGCTACCGGCAAACCGGTTTCTCTTAACTTCAACATGTACCAGATGATCACTTACACCGGTAAACGTTCGCCTGTATACATGAAATGCAAGATGGCCGCCGATAAATCAGGTAAGCTGCTTGCTCTGGAAACCGACTGGGCAATGGATCATGGACCGTACAGCGAGTTTGGTGACTTGGCAACGCTGCGTCAGGCCCAGTTTACCGGCGCCGGCTATAATATACCCAATATCCGGGGGAAAGGCCGCACTGTTTGTACCAACCACGCCTGGGGTTCTGCTTTCCGGGCATACGGCTCACCGCAAGCCTTCCTGGCTTCAGAGATTGCCATGGATGAATTGGCAGAAAAACTGGGGATGGATCCGCTGGAATTCCGGTTTAAAAATATCTATCGTCCTGGCGCTACTACGCCTACCCAACAAGTACCGGAAGCATTCTGCTTTGAAAATATGTTCAATACTCTCCGCCCATTGTGGAAGGAAGCCCAACAACGCTGCAAAGAATTATCTACCCCTGAGAAAAAACGTGGTGTAGGTCTGTCATTGGGTATTTATGGCTGCGGCCTTGACGGTCCGGATGGTTCTCAGGCCTGGATTGAGCTGACTCCTAACGGTGTTTCAGTCGGATCATCCTGGCAAGACCATGGTCAAGGTGCTGATCTTGCTGCCTTAACCCATGCTCACGAAACTCTCCGTCAGATGGGGATAACACCAGAGCAAATCAAACTGGTAATGAATGATATGGCGTTTACTCCGGCCAGCGGTCCGTCAGGCGGCAGCCGTCAAAACGTAATGACCGGGAATGCAATCCGGGTTGGCTGCGAAATGTTAGTTAATGCTATGCGCAAACCGGATGGAACCTATCGTACTTATGATGAAATGGTAGCCGGGAACATTCCACTTCGTTATGATGGCAAATGGGCTGCCTCAATGTGTACTGACTGCAACCCAGAGACTGCCAAGGGTAATCCGTTTGCTGTATATATGTACGAGGTATTCATGCCGGAGGTTGAGGTTGATATTAAGACAGGCAAGGCCAAGGTTGTCAAATTTACCACAATCGCTGATATTGGTACAATAACCAATAAAGCAACTACCGACGGACAAATCTATGGTGGTCTGGCACAAGGTATCGGTCTTGCTTTGACAGAAGACTTTGATGATCTCAAGAAGCACACTAATCTGGTTGCGTGTGGTTTCCCCTTTGTCCAGGATATACCGGATGAAATGGACATTATCTACAATATTACACCGCGTGAACATGGGCCATATGGTGCTGCCGGCGTAGGTGAAGGTCCATTAACTGCACCACATCCTGCAATCCTGAATGCTGTTTATAATGCCTGCGGTGTACGCATTTACGCCGTACCTGCCTTACCGGAAAAAATAAAGGCAGGCCTTGAAGCGCTTAGTGCTAAACAGGAAGCCGCCGGCGGCAAATAAACAATAAGAAACTGCATAGGCCTAAAACGAACTGGAAAACCGGTCTGGCTTTCAGTTCGTTTTAGGTTTCCCTATACCAGGGAAAGGGTGGTTCAGTATGGATCAGAAAGTACTGCGTCAACGGGAAGCACAGTGTGTTCAAGAGAATCCACCTGGTTGCACGGCCGGGTGCCCGGTTCATGTTGATGTCCGGGGCGTGGTTAATGCGGTGCGTAACGGGGATTATACGGCAGGTTTTGCTTTGTTTCACAGAATAATTCCTTTTCCAGGGATTATTAGCAGGATTTGTGATCAACCCTGTCAGAAAGCCTGTAAGCGAAATGAGCTTGATGATCCTGTTTTTATCCGGGCTTTGGAAAAAATGTGTGTTGACAACAATACCAATTCTATTAAAATCACCCTGCCGCTACCGAAACAACACAAAGTAGCGATTATCGGGGCAGGATTAAGTGGTCTGACAGCTGCCGTGGAACTTGCCCGTAAGGGCTATAAAGTGGTTGTTTTTGAAGCAACCGCATTATTGGGCGGCAGCATCCGGAGATTTCCGGGAAATAAACTACCCTTGGAAGTAATTGATGCCGATTTGGCCATCATGGAAAAATTAGCGCTGGAAATTAACGTCAATACACCGGTTATGGCGTTAGATAGCCTGTGCGCAGACTTTGATGCCATCTATCTGGGGATTGGTAAGCAGGAATCCTATTTACACCTAGGTCTCCAACTGGATGATAATGAAAGAATTAAGGTGGAGCCGGTATCGTTGGCAACAAGCCTTAGCAAGGTTTTTGCCGGCGGCAGCCTTCGCCGGGCAGGGGACGACTACTCACCCATTACCTCGATTGCTGATGGTAAAATAGCCGCAATCTCAATTGACCGGTTATTCCAAAATGCATCACTTACTGCCAACCGGGAAAAAGAAGGTTCGTTTAATACCACGCTTTATACCAATATTGATGGAATAAAACCCGAGCCATTGGTATGTGCCACTGCTGCTGACGGTGGCTACACAAAGGAGGAAGCCTGCGCAGAAGCCAAACGCTGTTTGTTGTGCCAGTGTCTTGAATGTGTAAAAGTCTGCGAATATTTAGCCCATTACCGGGCTTATCCCAAGCGGTATGTGCGTGAGATATATAATAATTTATCAATTGTTATGGGTATCCACCATGCCAATAAGATGATTAATTCCTGTAGCTTATGCGGTCTTTGCGAGCGCGTTTGTCCGGGTGAATTAAACATGGGTGAGGTTTGCCATCAGGCAAGGCAAATGATGGTAGACAAAGGGAAAATGCCACCGTCAGCCCATGACTTTGCCTTACAGGATATGCAGTTTAGCAATAGCGATAAGTGTACACTTGCCCGGCATCAGCCAGGTTTTACAGCAAGTGCGATTGTGTTCTATCCCGGTTGTCAGTTAGCCGCGTCATCACCACACTATGTGCAAAAGGTTTATAGTTTTTTATGTGAAAAAATAGCCGGCGGGGTCGGGCTTATGTTAGGGTGTTGCGGCGCTCCGGCCAATTGGGCCGGGCAAGAGAATACGTATCAGGATACTCTTCACGCTATCGGGCAAAACTGGCGAACCTTGGGAAGTCCCAAGATAATCACCGCCTGTCCAACCTGTTATAGCATGTTCAAACACAGTTTCCCTGATATGGATGTAGAAAGCCTGTGGACCGTGGTTGACCGCATTGGGCTGCCTGAAGGTACGGCAGTAGTCAGCCTTCCACAAAAACTGGCAATTCATGATAGCTGCACTACCCGGGATGAGGTTGAACTGCAAAATAGTGTGCGAAGCATTATCGGTAAACTTGGCCAGCAAATGGAAGAGCTGCCGCTTAATCGTGATACTACTGTTTGTTGCGGTTATGGGGGCTTGATGATTTATGCCAACAGAGAGGTTGCGCATAAAGTGATCAATAGACGAATCAAGGAAAGCGAGTCAGACTATCTGACTTACTGTGTGATGTGCCGCGATAATTTTGCCAGTCAGGGCAAGCGGGTTTTTCATTTACTTGATCTAATCTTCGGGCGCGACTTAAACCACCTTGCAGAGCAAGCAGGTCCTGGCTATTCGGCGCGTCAGGAAAACCGTGCCAGGCTGAAAACAACGCTATTGCGGGAGATATGGGGTGAGCGGGCTATGGAAGCGCAAGCTAAGTTTAAGGTTATAATTCCTGACACTGTATTACATATAATGGAAGAAAGAATGATTCTTGCTGATGATGTAGCCCGGGTAATTGAGCATGCAGAAACCAGCGGCAATAAACTTAAGGACCCTGAGAGCGGGTACTATATCGCTTATTTTCAGCCGGCTAATGTGACTTACTGGGTCACATACCAGCCTCAGGATGATGGTTTGGTCGTGCACAATGCCTATTGCCACCGACTCATTATTACCGGTTAGTGGAGGGGACAGATGAGTAATTTCAAAGGTCAGCAACAAATAGATATTGTTTGTGTAAAATGTGGTATTCATCTGACATTGGGACAAGTGACGCTAACCTATCTTGAGAGCAGCTTTCCGGTCGAGCTATATAAATGTTCTGAGTGTGGCTTAGTGTACATACCTGAGGAGTTAGCCAATGGTAAGATTAAGCAAGTGGAAGCAGCTTTGGAGGACAAGTAATGATCCATCAGCATCCTGGCGGGTTGACATTAACAAAGCGGGTTGTTGATTACGCAGCCTTTTTACCAGGGGCTAAGGTCGTGGATGTTGGCTGCGGTACTGGAATTACGGTGGAATATTTATGTACTGTTTGCCGGTTGCAGGCAGTGGGGGTTGATTTAGCTGAGTCACGTTTGGAGCAGGGAAGGGTACGCATGTCCGGGTTACCACTAATTCAGGCAAGCGGCGAATCTTTGCCTTTTGATGATGCTTCAATGGACGGGGTTTTAGCTGAGTGTAGTTTGTCGGTTATGCAGGATAGCGACAGGGTTTTGCAAGAAATACACAGGATACTTGTTGGCGGGGGGAAACTGGCGATCACCGATCTGTATGTGCGCAATACGGCAGCAGATTGTTTAGCGGGTACTATTAGTTGCAAAGAATTGAGGCAGCGGCTGGAGGAAATCGGTTTTCACATCACGATATGGGAAGACCAGTCGGCCTATTTACGGGAATTTGTAGCTTGCTTTCTTATGGAATATGGTTCAATGGATGCGCTTTGGCAATGTACATCACAAGGAAAGAACACTAAACAAATGGGATATTTTTTACTGGTGGCCGAAAAACGCCAGACGAAAGGGTGAAAGTTATGGCTAACAATACATGTCCGCGCTGTGATACCAAAATAATTAATGTACCTTTGTATCAATGCTGCAGATGTTTTACAGTCTACTGCAGCAGCTGTCAGGAGACCCAGGACGGGCGGGTTTGTCCGCAATGTAAAATGGGCTCACGGTTGATACTTTCTTCAGGCAAGTAATACATGTGTTTGGAGGTTGAGCTGATGAACGAACAAGAGCAGCAAGCTAACTCGGTAGACAAAATTGAAGCAGATTTTATTATTGTTGAGGTAACTGATAAAACCACTGGCAAAACGTTTAGACGTAACCTGCCGGTAAGGTATTTGGAGAATGATAACGGAATTGTCTTATATGGGGAGACCATGGATGCTGCCCCCTCGCAGATTAGCCTCTTATCTGAAGCCGCTCTCGCAAAACTCAGTGGTTTGCTTGGCCGGGGGCCGGACCAGCCACGGTGCAGCTAAGGAGGGAGACAATGACAGAAGTGTTTTTTAAAATGATGGAGCTGTCACAAGCAGGGTTTTACTGTAGTCAGATTCTGCTTATTATTGGGCTGGAGGCCCAAGGCAAGGACAATCCGGATGTAGTGAGGGCTATGTCGGGGTTGATAGGCGGGATGGGGTTTTGCGGCAAAGCCTGTGGGGCTTTGACTGGCGGGGCCTGCCTTATTGGACTTTACGCCGGTAAGGGAACCGTTGAAGAAATGGAAGACAGCCGTCTTAATGACATGGTCAGAGAACTTGTGGAATGGTTTGAACAAGAGACTCTGCCTCAGTATGGCAGCATTAACTGTCACGATATTCTAGAGGATAACCCTGCTAACAGGATGTCGCGCTGTCCGCAGCTTGTGCTGCAAACTCTTGATAAAGTCAGAGATATTCTGTCAGCTAACGGATACAGCTTATAGGGG
>JAQSXM010000128.1 GCA_029256645.1 Sporomusa sp.
TTTCACATAGTAAACAACACTTCTTACCGTAAAATCGGCAGGGTGTTAGCCCCTTGTGGCATCACGGTATATGTTGGTTTATCTGTACCGCATTTTTCTTTGGCAATTCTCAGTGCCTCTTCCATAGTAGTTGCAGGAATCATGCTTGTTTTAGCCAGAAACCCGGCGTTTTCGGCCCGGGTTACAAGAATGTAGGTGGCGTAATCACTGCATTCTACCTCTTTTAACGCTACCCAGCCAGGTATTCCAAAAGCTTTACGCAGCGCTTTTTCCATAGCCAGTTTGTCGTCAAATTGGAACCAGCGGGAGAATTCCTGGGGTTCATAAATATCCGAACACTCACTTAGGATGATTACTGCACCGCCTTTTTTAACTGCATAGTAGGAATTATCCATGGTTTTGCCAGTCTGGTAGAGATTAATGTCTTTAGGGAACCCACCGGCGGTAGCAATCACAATATCGGCCAGATTATCAATCTCAACACCATACAGTTGATCGACAAGTTTACAGCCCTCCTGCCAGGCAGAAACCCAGTTACCTGCAAAAATTCCACCGAACTGGCCGTCAGGCGTAGGGACCATATTGATGATAAAATCAGGCTGAACAAAACCTGCAACCTCCATCATATCTTCATGTAATTCGTTGCCTTTTGTCTTTCTGGATGCCGCATTAGGATTAGATCCGGAACCCTCCTCAGCCCCAAGCCCCCACAGGTGATTTTGCCTGATCGTTTTAATGGAACTAATCCCGGGAACAACACTCTTGCGTCCGCCGCCATAGCCTGCCATATAATGATATACAATGCCGCCGGTCAGGATAAGCCGGTCGGCTTCAGCCGCCAGTTTATTGATAGCAACCTCTGTGCCCCGGCTGGTTTTACCCAGATAAACCATATTGTCCTCATCCCAGGCATCATGGTTTATTACTTTAATGCGCTGGCAGATGTCCTGACCACACAACTGAACAAACTCTTCCCTGGTGTTCTGGCGATGGCCCCCTACGGCAATAATGATAGTAATATTGCCATCCGGAACACCGGCCTGGTTGAGGGTGGCAATAATCTCAGGCAGCACCAGCGGCATTTGCTGCCAGGCACGGGTAACATCACTGACAGCAATCACTACTTTTTCGCCCGGTTTTACGATTTCCCTCAGAGGCGGCGAATCAATCGCTGTTGCCAGCGCAGTCCGGACAGCCTGGGGGATGTCAGCCACAGGCGGATATTCTTTACCAATAATCTCCTGCAGCAATTGCTCTGCAGGAATAGAAAAATTCAGTTCTTCTGTACCGTATTTCAAATTAAATTCTCTCATTTAGCACCTCTCCCAAAGCTTGTTTATTCTCAAAGCCCCTATTTAATGATCGGCAGCATATCCGGCGCATGTGTAAGAACGGTTACCCTTGCATCTTTTCCATGTTTATCCAGGGCAGCAGCCAGGGCATTCTGCACGGTGGCAAACGGGGTAAATCCGAGCCGCTTGGCATCTGCAGACACAATACCATCAGAAACAATAAATACCGCTTCACGCTCTTTCACTTGAGCCCAGGCAATAGCCAGCGCGGCTGCGACTTCATCAGCTACCTGTTTTTCTGCTACCATCTGCTTCAGACAAGCAGCTGTACAGCCGGTAATATCCAGCATATCGCCGTGGGTCACGGCAACACCTTCATAGCACGGAGTAGCCAGTATAATGGTTCCGCCGGCCTTTACAGCAAGGTCGGAAGGATATAATGTCTTATGCGCCTGCCAAAATTCAATATCACAGGGATGTGAGCCGGCGATTACGATATCTGCCGCTTCCGGAATCTCAACTGCATATACCTCTCTTGACAAGCCAACTCCCTGACTGAATGCTTCCTCAACATCGCCAAAGAAAGCGCCAACAACCTGACCATGCCGGTTTAAAACAGTGTTAAATATGGTATGCAACCCAATCTTGCCTGCAATCATATTTAGCTCCCGGCGGACCGGATTATCTTCCATTCCCAAGTAAGAGCGCGGTGCCCGTACACTCAGTAAATGGGTTTCGGCGGTAGTGTGCTCCCCGGAGATACCAGGCTGAACAATTTTAGCGCCACCGGCAAAGCCGGGAATATGATGGGGTACGATACTGCCGATACCAATCTTGAAGTCGGCTTCATAGGCCTCGCGATTAACCCAGACACTGGTCCCGTTTGGGGTCTGTCCAAGGTCAATGAGGGCTTCCGGATTTTTAAAATCATGATTTTTAATAGTTACCCGCTTAACTACAGCCTCACCGAATTTAGCAATTATTTCTTCCTCAGTCATAAAACGGTGTGTCCCTAACGCAATGATAATAGTTATCTGCTCATCGGCAATACCAGCTGCATTCATTTCATCAAGCAATACCGGAATAATCTCCTGCGTCGGTGTTAGACGGGTATTATCATCCGCCACGATGACTACCTTTTTCGCACCTTTAACCAATTCTTGCAATTTCTTGGTGCCAATTGGTTTATTTAGAGCCCTAATGATTTCCTGTCTGATATCAGCTACAGCTGCTACATCCTTAGGTGAAAACACTCCTATCAGATTATTCTGGGGAATAGTTATTTTTACCGTTTCCTGCCCATAAGGCAATTCTGCTACTGTTACCTGCACAACTAACATCCTTTCTAAACACTCTCTTACTTACGAGCACCTGCTGCTACGCGCGCGGCAAACTCAATTGCGGCTATCATGCTGCGACTAATGATCACGATAGATTTCGCAACTGAGTTCAGCACTTGCACCTCTCTTCATTAAATTCATATGTATTAGTTTTTTAAATTGTCTCTCAATTCCTGCAGAATTTATTGACCAGCATCATGAAAATATTGAACAGACTTATTTCCTTAATAAAAAAGGGCTGGAGGATCAATAAAATCCTCACAGCCTTTTCCATCGTGTTTTTTATTTTTTATCCAAAGCAATCAGAAACTCTTTCACATCTTCTTCTTTCATACCATAGGTATGCTCGGCATCAACCGGGAACTGCGCTGCCCGGACTTCATCCACATATTCTTTAAAGGCATTTGTCAAAACCTCGCCCACATTGGCGTACTTCTTAACAAATTTCGGGGTAAAATTATCATACATGCCCACCATATCGGCATATATGAGCAACTGACCATGGGTATAAGAACCTGCGCCAATTCCCAGGATTGGGATACCGGCTCTTTCAGTAATCGCTTTACCTACAGCCGTGGGAACACCTTCTACCAGAATACTAAAGGCACCCGCTTCCTCGACAACCTTGGCCTGATCAACGATCTTCATAGCTGCCGCCGCACTGCGACCTTGCGCTTTATAGCCACCGATTTGCCCCATGAACTGCGGGGTCAGCCCGATATGTCCCATTACCAGTATGCCGGCTTGCTGGATAGCTTTGACCCGCTCAGCGATCATCGGGCCACCTCCTTCGAGCTTAATGGCATCTACATCTGCCTCTTTAATAAGCCGTCCGGCATTGGCGATTGCTTGCTCATTGGATGTCTGATATGACATATAAGGCATATCACCTACGATAAAGGTATTGGGGGCACCGCGCCGGACTGCCTGGCAATGGCGCACCATATCATCCATGGTAACTGGGAAAGTAGTATCATAGCCTAACGTCACCATACCCAGCGAGTCGCCAACCAGGATCATATCCACGCCGGCTTTTTCCTGCATTTTTGCGGTTAAATAGTCATAGGCCGTAAGGTATACTATTTTTTCCCCTTTGCTCACCATCTGGGCAAAATCATTAATTGTTTTTCTAGCCATTCTACAGCACCTCATTTTTTAGATAATTAGTATAAACGTTTCAAATCCTCATCGTTCATGGTAAAGCAGTGCTTTTCTTCCGGGAAGGTACCATCATCAATTTCTTTGCACCAGGTATCAAAAGCTTCTACCATTTGTGGTCCCATCTGAGCGTATTGCTTAACAAACTTCGGTACAAATTTATCAAAAATACCCACTAAATCATAAGCATTAAGGTTGTGGCCTGTGCAGTCTTTACCGCCACCAACACTAATTGTAGCACATTTAACGCGTTCTGTGATCAGCTTGCATAATGCGGCAGGCATGCATTCTAAAACCATAGCAAATACACCGGCATTATCAATAGCGATTGCAGCCTCTAGCAGCTTCTCAGCCGCTTCAGCGCTCTTGCCCTGGACCTTAAAACCACCCATCATTGCGGCAGTTTGCGGTGTTAACCCAATATGACCCATAACAGGGATACCGGCATCAACCACGGCCTTGACAGTAGCAGCGATTTTTATATCTCCCTCCATCTTTACACAGTCCGCGCCGGCTTTGAGCAGGGTACCTGCATTACGAATGGCTTCATCCCGGTTAACCTGATAGGATAAGAACGGCATATCACCGACAACAAAGGTATTGGGAGCCCCCCGGCGGACGAGCTTGAGATGATACAATATGTCTTCGAGATTTACCGGTATTGTGCCATCATGGCCCTGAATGACCATTCCCAGAGAATCACCGACCAGGATGAGTTCAGCAGCCGAGCGGTCGACAATGCCTGCCATCGGAAAATCGTAAACAGTGATCATTTTGAACTTTTTACCGTTATTCTTGCATTCAAGAATCTCAGGAATCGTAATTTTCACTTTTGCCATAGTTATATTCCCTCCTGTTTTTGATGTTTTATCTTTAAACTACCTACTTAAAAACAGCACCAGCCATAGCGGATGATACCATCTTTGCATAGCGGTCAAGATAGCTGCCCTTAATTACATGGTCCTGGGCCACAGGCTTCCAGGCCGCTTTACGGCGAGCCAGTTCCTCTTCCGGTACATGTAGCTGAATTATGCCGTCGGTGATATTAATTTCAATCATATCACCCTCTTCAATTAAGGCAATCGGCCCCCCCTCTGCTGCTTCAGGTGAGATATGGCCCACAGCAGCTCCGGCAGTAGCGCCTGAGAAACGGCCATCAGTTACCAAAGCCACTTCTTTAGATAAGCCCATTCCGACAATCGCAGCAGTAGCTGTGAGCATTTCCCGCATACCTGGGCCGCCTTTCGGCCCTTCATAGCGTACCACTACGACATCACCTGGCTTGATTTGTCCTCCATAAATGGCAGCTACAGCCGGCTCTTCCTGATTAAAAATCCTCGCCGGGCCTTTGTGGTGATGCATTTCCGGTACAACAGCGGCACTCTTGCACACCGAACCTTCAGGTGCCAGATTGCCATACAGTAGTTGCAGCCCGCCTTGCGCTGAATAAGGATTATCCATGGGCCTGATTACATTGCTGTTAATTACCTTTGTTTCACTCACATTCTCAGCAACTGTTTTACCTGTAACAGTTAAAACATCTTTGTGCAAAAGTCCGTCCCGGCATAATTGCCCCATCAGCGCGGTTATACCGCCAGCATTATGTACATCAGCAGGATAATGGCCATTATTAGCAGGCTTTATTTTTACCAGATGAGGAACTCTCTTAGCAAGTTCCGCAAAGCTGTTAATATCAAAATCAATATCTGCAGTTTTGGCCAGCGCGGTTAAATGTAAAATGGTATTAGTTGAGCCCCCAATGGCCAAATCTACCGTAATTGTATTTTCGATTGCTGCTTTTGTTACGATCTGACGTGGTAAAATCGACTTATTATAAAGCTCCATAATCTTAATACCCGTTTGTTTAGCTAAAGCCAGTCTTCTGCCAGTGCCAGCCAGACACGTGGAGCCTGGTAAACACATCCCTAGCGCTTCTGTAAGAAAATTCATTGTATTGGCTGTTCCCAACAGGTTACATGCCCCGCAACCAGGTAACGCATCTCTTTCTCTTTTGGATAGCTCCTCACGGGTGATAATACCTCTGGCAACATCACCCTGCGCCGCCATCAAGTCTGTATAACCTATTTCCTGACCATCAACACAGCCAGTAGCCATTGGCCCGCCACTAATCATGATTGCCGGAATGCTAAGGCGAACGGCTGACATCAGCAGGCCTGGGGTTATTTTATCACAGTTAGTAATCAGCACCATGGCATCATATTGATGACCATTGACCATACACTCTACGGAATCACAGATTAACTCCCTGCTGGCCAGCGGATAATGCATACCATAGTTCCCTTGGGCAATACCATCACAAAGACCAATTGTGGGAAACTCTATCGGTGTACCGCCTGCGGAAATAATACCCTCCCTAACAGCTTTGGCTATGCTATCCAGATGCATATGGCCTGGCATTGTCTCGTTCTGGGTATTTACAATAGCTACTAATGGTTTATCCAGGTCTTCCGGCAAATGCCCCATAGAATAATACAGTGCGCGGTGTGTTGCCCGTTCTAAACCCCTTGTGGTAATATGACTCCTCATAGTAATTGCTGCCTCCTCTTGTTAATCGTTCTATCTCAATGAAGTCACACACAAACCCAGTCAATAGATCGGTGTTGTTATCTTGGATAATCAATTCCTTTAAAACAATGCTTTTACCTTCTGAATTTTTTGACATTACCATTAGGAATCTTGTCGTATTAGTATCCAGCCCTACTTTTCATCATTAGGAGGCGGCAAGTAGCCATCTCGCCACCAACCGCTAAACAAAAAGGCTCTTGGAACAGATGGTGGATACCACCTACTGTTCCAAGAGCCTTCTACGGTTTTTTCCCCTACTCTAATATATAGTTCTATCTCATTGTAATCCGAAAAAAAATGATCGGATATACACTCAGTAGAAACAACGCCGTAGTCAGGATAAAAAAGGCATTGGCAATATGAATGTTCATATCATAGATCTTTACAACAATAACCGCGCTATGGCTGTTGGCATGCTGGAATAAGTGCAGTCCAGGCAGCAATTAAGTCCGGGCTAAAAAACTCCCAGTTAAAAAACCGGGATTTTCTGATTCTATGAACAACCGCCGTCAACATTTAGAGTTTGTCCGGTAACACAGGGGTTACAAATAAAGAATAGTACAGCTTTCGCCATATCTTCCGGGGTTTGGTCGACTCCTTGAGGAATCATGTTATTTACACAACGTTTATAGCTTTCTTCCTCGGTTTCTCCGGGCAGCGCCCATGCCTTACGAAGATTAACCCACATTTCCGTAGCAACAATGCCTGGAGCAACGGCATTAACTGTTATGCTTTCTTTTACCAATTCTTTAGCTAATGCGTTCGTAAAACCTATTACCGCAAACTTGGAGGCGCAATAATGAGCAAGACCTGGGTAGCCGGTTTTTCCTGCTATCGATGTAAAGTTTATTATTCTTCCACCACCCTGTTTTTTCATTTGCGGGAGAACTGCTTTATTGGTAACAAAAGTACCTTTTGCATTTGTATCAACGACAGAATCCCAATCATCTTCTGTTAAGTCAACCACATTCTTGCATGTTATGAGACCAGCAACATTCACCAGAATATCCAGTTTTCCAAAACGCTCTACCGTAGTTTTAACTGCATTATCCATGTCCGCTACTTTTGTAATATTGGCATCAATAGCGATAACATCAATGCCTTTTGCTTGCAATTCAACAGCCAATTTTTGGGCTGCGGTATAACCGCCAATATTTTTAGTTCCATATTGATTGGCGCCAGAATCGACGAAATCGACTGCAGCAATAGCGATTTGCGCACCTTCCCGCGCCAAAGCCTCCACTACTCCTTTACCAATACCAGTTCCGCCCCCGGTAACTAATGCAACTTTTCCTTTTAATGACATACCAAAAACCCCTTTCTTTTTTGAAATAGTGTTTTAGTGCCACCATTGGACAACCCGGCCTAATCGGATAACTTTCGGTAATTTGATTTCCTCCTTTCTCTGTTTAAATAAGCAAGTAGTGTGCCAAGTAAAAATAGCTTAATTCTAAAAAAGTTTTTAAATAAAATACCTAATATCTGCTGTAAAACACTATAATTCAACGTTTAATACAAAGAAATGGTCTATGCTTAAATGTTGTAAAATGTACAAATTCTCGTATTTGTTTTATACTGTCCCATTTAATAAATGAGAAAAATGCTACAAAGCAGAGACAAATTCAGCATTCCAGAAGATATTTACCCACAAGAAAACTCCCATACGGTAAAAATAAAAAAGCACTCACTTTAGTGGTGCCTATTTAACCAGCAACTTCCTAATCTCCCAGGCCAATCCAGCCAAGTACCTTCGGCTACTACGACCGTCCATAGCACCCCATCTGTGCGATGCTGTTACAACAA
>JAQSXM010000129.1 GCA_029256645.1 Sporomusa sp.
GTAAAATTGCCGTTCAGTATCTGCCGGTTCTTCGCTCATTTGAAAATCATGCTTTTTCATGACTGCTGCCAAATTTTCATCATGCATGCATATCATGTGTATTACGTCCATATATGCTTCCCAGTGAGTTTCTGCCATATTGTTAAGTGTATCACGTACGCCATCACTTGCCAGTTCGGTTGCTTCGACAGCTGTGAGCATAAGTTCAAGCTGTTCAATGGCTTCTTGATGCAATGTAATCATGTGAGCCGGATCAACAGTTAACAGCCGACGAATGAAAGGTTTTTTCATGGTGTATCATCTCCTCTGACAAGGCGTTCGAGAATTATCGGCGGCCTTTGAACGGAGCGATGAATCGAATCATTTTAATTGGTACATGTAGTGAAATGGAACGGCGGCAATATGTGCTGTTAACAATGATGTAATCGCAACCTACGTAGCAGATTGTACCGCAGAAAGTAGCGCCTTTGCGATCAATCATAGCGTCAGTACCAATGATGACTTCATCGCCTAAAAAGCAAAGCAAGCGATCTTTAAAGTTATCGCGATACATTTTGTAGGACATGGAATCGTCCATGTATTGGTCGTCACAACACATCATGTCTTTATCCGGATAGTCGCAGCACATTTTGTCTTCCGGACCATACCAATGCGGATATTTAGTTTCCATAAATATCAATAACCTCCTTTATTTACCTTAGGGAAAATGATGAAATTTATATATCTGTTTCTACTTCAGCATATGAATTTCTAAAACATAATGTTACAACCGTTAACAATTTAAGCGATGAATTATATGCTCTCTTTTTACTTTTAAAAATGTGTACTGCTGACTAGATTTAATGCAAAAGATACTAGGCAGGAAAAAAACACCGTTACAGCGAATAGTAAACCTATTACTTGATGTAGGCAGGTGAATCTTCAGTAATGGAGTTTATGAAAAATAGCAATATTATTCTAATGGGTTTTTTAGTGTGGCTGATTATTGCTCCGCGTGCTACCAGTCCGCGCTATGGTGAATTATTTCTGGCCTATATGACAGCGCTCCTGTTTAGTTTGATAGGTAGTTCAGAGATTATGATGGTAAAGCCAATTGCCTTTTTCTTTACTTTAGGGGGAGTGCTGGCTTTTTGTTATGTAGTAGCGCGTAAAACAATAAGAATAACAATTCGTAAATAGGGAGGTTAGACTCTATGGCTGAGAAAAAACCTCCTAGCGGTGGGCGAGGTAGGGACAGCAATTCTGGAGAGCGGGCTGAAGTCCGCTATTTTAAAGGGGAAGAACAATTTGAACGCTGGCGTAAAGAGTTTGTTCAGCATCAGGATTACGAACTTAAGTTGGCTACGGTCAGCAAACTCAGCTATGAGCCTGCAGATTATCAAGTTTTGCTTGTCAGGGAAGAGTTTGCTGAACTTAAATTAACAGACTACAGCCACCTTATCGGTCAGGCTAAAACTAAAGCCGAGGCTGAGTATTTCTATCCAATTGCTGCTAGGATTGCTGCGATAGCTTTTTTACTTGGCGCTTTAGTTATCCTTTTTAGCCCTGTAGTTCTCCTCATTACCGCAGCACTTGGAGTTGCTGCAACCGTATCGTTATACTTTACCAACAAAGATCGGGAAGATGCGATAACGCGAGCTGAACAGGATGCGGAAGAGGAAGGTTTCCGGCGCAATGAAGAAGAGCGGGTGGAATACGAGGAAACTAAAAAAAGGCATGAAGAACAGGAGAATACTCGGATAACTTTTATCGAAAAATTGCTAGCAGGTGAAGCCAGTGCTGTACGGTCAAGATTGGACGAAGCCCTAAACCAATTAAAATTACCGATAGTTGTTGAGGTAGATATTGATTTTCATGTTGACATTCCGTTAATCAGAGTGTGGTTGCCACCCAAATCAGTCATTCCCCGCCAGACCTGTGAGATGCTTTCGTCAGGCCGCATCCAGTATCAGGATAAAGATATCCGGGTATATAATAAACAGTATTTTGAACTATGTGCGGCGATCATGCTTCAGATTGTGTCAAAAGTTTTGGCGAATATACCCTCGTTTCAGGAGGCATATACAGCAGGCATTGTGAATAGTGAATTTAGTGATGAATGCGTCATCGCTGCAAAAATCTCCAGAGAGAAAATTGATACTATTAATCGTGTATCAAATGCAATTGCCGGTATGCAGGCATTTGATGCAGTATATGAATGTGACACCTCATTAGTGCTTTATCCTGTGGATCTACTGCGACCTCCTGAATGGGAAGGTGTTGAACAACAGATGTTAAAGAGCTTGCGGGTGCGAATATTTAAATAAAAATCGCAGAATACTAGTCGCAGAAATTTTTGCACGAAACAGGCAGTCTTTAAAAGGATTTTTAATTCTTATGGAGAATAATTATTTATAAAGCTATTGGTAATTAATACTAAATATTGAGGGGGAATAGTTAATGAAACTTGCTGACTTAGTACAAAGTGCTGATTGGAAAGCTGAAAAGCATGTGCCAGTTATCGAAGCACCTGATAAGGTAAAAGCTGGAGAAAAAGTTACTGTTGAAGTATGTGTTGGGAAAGAAATTGCCCATCCCAATACTACTGAACACCATATTCGCTGGATAAAACTTTTCTTTAAACCTGATAACGCTAAATTTGCTTATGAAGTTGCTGCTTTTGAATTTACCGCCCACGGTGAATCAACTGACGGCGCTAATAAGGGCCCAGTTTATACTGAACCATCCGCTAAAGCTGTAGTCAAACTCAATGCTTCCGGTACTTTTGTGGCTGAAGCCTACTGTAATATTCATGGTTTATGGGAAGGATCCAAAACTATTTCTATCGAAGAATAAAATAATGCTTTCTAAAACCAGGGTGATACTCCCTGGTTTTTTGTTGTTTCAAAATCAAAATTAATTTAACTTTTTAGCATACCTCTCCTTACTCTTGAACAGGTTGTTATTAAATATCTGATTGTTCAGTTACTTTTACTAATGCTATACTATAGATAAGTGATTGAGAGAGCCTGCATATAATGTACCGGGAGGTTGGGTGTATGCAGAAGTTATTATTAATTATCGCTTGTTGTTCTTTTCTATGGAACTATACCATTCCGCAGCGCTATATGAGATATGAAAAAGGCCAGATCTTATGTGGGCGACGTTTAATCAGGATGGCGCTGCTAAAACTGGTTAACCATGCTGGTTCCACAATTGCCCGAAGCTTGACACTTGTGCTAATATTTTTAACATGGGTAGTCTTATCCTGCTATTTCATTGCCAGCAGTGCTGCTTTTCCAGCATTTGGGCTTAAGGTAGTTGCGCTACTTGCTTCTATATTAGGAACAATTACTTTATGGCAGGATATGGCTTCGGCTTATCGAAATTTCACTGAGTGGTGTTACAATCAGGAAGATAGCTTGATTACAGTTAGCAAAGGCTGTTGGGAGATTGTTCTTGCTGGATTAATTTGTATTAACATGGTGCTGAAAAATTAATTTTTACCATTTTGTCCACTGCTAGAAGGATATTGTGTTTATATGGAGAATATAAACTGCCATGCTAAATTGAATACTGCATACTAAAGGGGGATAGGCATGGCACTTATTGTAAAAAAATTTGGTGGAAGCTCAGTAGCTACACCAGAAAAAATTATGTCGGTTGCCAGGCGGGTATTACAAGAAAAAAATCCTGACGATAAAATTGTTGTTGTAGTATCAGCAATGGGGGATACTACAGATGATTTAGTTAGTTTGGCTGAGGCCATTACTGACAAGACCTATGGCCGGGAAATGGATATGCTCCTAGCAACAGGTGAACAGGTGTCAATCGCGCTTTTAGCCATGGCGTTTGCTAAGTTGGGACATCCGGCAGTGTCTATGACTGGCTTTCAAGCTGGTATTACTACAAATGAATTATTTAATAAGGCAAAGATTACCGGGATTACCCCCGATAAGGTCTGGCCAGAGCTTAATGATGGCAAGATTGTAGTTATAGCAGGGTTTCAGGGGCTGTCCCCAAGCGGTGACATTACCACTTTAGGCCGGGGGGGTTCTGACACCACTGCAGTTGCAATAGCCGCAGGTCTAAAGGCCGACCATTGCGAAATCTATACCGATGTTGACGGCATTTACTCGTCTGATCCCCGGATTGTTTCCACGGCTAGGCGTATGAAAGAAATTACTTATAACGAAATGCTCGAAATGGCCCGGCTTGGTGCAGGCGTCATGCACCCTCGGTCGGTGGAATTGGGTAAACACTATGGCATGCCAATTCATGTCCGCTCTACCTTTACCCGTGAGGCAGGTACATTTATCAGGGAGGAATATACAATGGAAGAAAAAGAATTTGTAATTCGTGGTGTAACACATGATACTAATGTAGCAAAAATAGCCGTGTTGGGCGTCCCTGACCGGCCGGGCATCGCGTATAAAATATTCTCTGCTCTGGCAGAAGCAAATATCGATGTTGATATGATTGTTCAGAGTGTTCGCGCCATGGACAAGCATATTATCGATATGGTCTTTACTATTTCGCAGGGAGATGCTCCACAGGCCAGAAGCATTTTAGAGAAACTCAATGAAGAAATGAACTTTAGTGGTTTAACGATTGAAGAAAAGGTAGCTAAAGTATCGGTTGTTGGTGCAGGGATGCTGGGGAACCCGGGTATAGCCGCTGCTACCTTCGGAGCGCTGGCTGACGCGGGTATTAATATTGAGGTTATTAGTACCTCGGAAATTAGTATCTCCTGCCTCATCGAGTCAGATAAAGCCAAAGAAGCTGTAAACGCCATTCATAACCGATTCTTTCCCGCTTAAATCAATTCTAACGAGGGCAGTTCCGCCAAAAGGCGGGACTGTTTTTTTATTTTTTTGAAGGTAGATTAATTCTAAAACCTGCCTTAAATTACCGGTACTTAGTTATGTCGAATAAGAAGGAATTATATCGAAAAAATAGAATTACATAATACGTAAAGTGGTAAACAAGAAACGTTCGCTACGATACAAGCTTGTTACCGTTCCGCACATTGCTAAGAAAAAGCAGGTGTAATAAGAATAACCGGTAGGCCAAAATAGCTGATAGGGTATAGCCAAGTATCTGTGAGGAAACGTGGACACTCATGAGGAACAGCCAGACCCCTCCCAGTAAAATAGGCCGGACAGGTTATGAACAGGTAACCGGCGTCCAGGACTTATACCAAAATAACGCTATAAAATTACTGAGGAGGAATTACCATGAAAAAGAAACTGATTGCTGCTGCTGTTATGGCTGCCCTGACTGTTTCGACTGCTTCCGTGCTCGCTGCTGCTCCTACTTCGCCGGTGACGCCAACATTGAGTATCGTAACCAAGATGGTAGCGGAGATTATCTTACTAACCGTATCCGTCTAAATGTAGAGTCTCAAATTGATGACAATTTCTACATCCATGGCCGTGTCAGAATGGACAACGACTTGAGAGATGGCAGTGCGGACAACAAAACTACTTTTGACCAAGCGTACATTGGTGCTAAAGCCGGCCAGTTTGACGCCAAAGTGGGTAAACAATCACTGTTTATTGGTAAAGGACTGCTGATGGATGACGACAAATTTACTGGTGCACAAGTAGGTATTGCTCTTGACGGAGCAATGTTAAATGGTTTTTACGGAAAAGACCCAGTTGATGCCAAAACTCGTTTTGCTGATGTAAGCAGTGCGCTTGGTAATGTTAATGTTGGTGCTACATTCCTGAAAGAATCAGAGAATAATTACTATGCTCTTAACGCAGATACCAAACTTACCGATAATGTTGTTTTAAATGTTGAATATGCCAAAAATGATACTTTGAACAGCGACGGCTATCTTGCTGAAGTTGCTGTAGGCGAAGCTGCTAAAAAAGGTGATTTCAAATATGCGGTATCTTATCGTGATATCGATGCCGGAGCTATTCCTGACTTCACTACAGATGGCTGGTACAAAGACTCCAAAGGTTTCCGTGTAAAAGGTATCTACAAGGTATCGGATGCTGCTACTTTGACAGCTTACCAGGACCTTGGCGAGAAACAAAATGGCGATGACCACAAACGTACCAACGTAGAATTTGCTGTAAATTTCTAAGCGTAGTCTAACAAATGATTTCTAAGGCGGCTCATGCGAGCCGCCTTTTCGTATTTTGACTCAAGGGGACGGTTCCTCTGAGTCTATGGCGATAAAGTAAATCTTAGGAGATTATACAAATATTACAATGTATCTAATACTTAATATAAGACATTCTATAAACAGGCACCAAAAATAAATTAAACGGAGGTTTTGCGTAATGTCTAGAAGTAAAAAACCAGTGAACCCTTCGGCGCAAAGTGGCCTTGACCGTCTGAAAGAAGAAACGGCTGCTGAGCTTGGTCTAAAAGACTACAAGAACACCTACAAAGGCGCTCTGACTTCAGCTGATAACGGTCGGGTAGGCGGACATATGGTTCGCAAAATGATTGAAGCCCAAGAAACCAAATTTAATGGACAAAGCAATACCCAAGCTACTGGTAGTACGTTAACTGCCCAATATGATGCCAACAAAAAACCCTAAGCAGGCGCAAGCCTGCTTTTTCTATTAAAAATGCAATTTTTCATCAAAATTCTAACAGGAAATATAATGGCATAGCCAGAATAAGTATATAATATCGATGTTAATCATTATTCATATTTGCTTTGTTAAACAAGTATAATCATATAGTATTTCAATAGGGAGGCCATTGAGTGGAAATTGCATTAATAAAAAACTTATCCCGTCATGTAGGTGCGCAAGTGACTGTACAAGGCTGGGTTTACAATCAGCGCTCTTCCGGGAAGATCGTTTTTCTTATTATCCGGGATGGCTCTGGGTTGATGCAAGGTGTGACAGCTAAACAGGAAGTAGGTGAAGCACTGTTTGCTGAAGCAAAAAAACTAACCCAGGAAAGTGCTGTTAAAGTGACCGGCATAATACGTGCAGAGCCGCGGTCTGTTGGCGGTTATGAAATGCAGGTAACTGCTTTGGAGATTGTCAGCATTGCCGAAGATTACCCTATTACGCATAAAGAACACGGGGTGGATTTTCTCGCCGAGCACCGGCACCTCTGGATTCGTACCCCGCGCCAGGCGGCGGTATTGCGCGTTCGTTCCGAGATTGAACATGCACTGAGAAATTTTTTTTATGAGCGTGATTTTGTTCTGGCGGACGCCCCGATTATTACTCCGGCAGCCTGTGAAGGCACAACCAATCTGTTTGCAATTGACTATCATGGCGAGAAGGGTTACTTGTCCCAAAGTGGTCAGCTCTATAGTGAAGCTAATGCGATGGCTTTGGGGCGTATATATTGCTTTGGCCCCACTTTCCGGGCAGAAAAGTCTAAGACCCGGCGTCATCTGCTGGAGTTTTGGATGATTGAAGCTGAGATGGCTTATTTTGATTTTGATGCGAACATACAGCTTCAAGAAGAAATGATCTACTATGTTATCGAGCGTGTACTTGCCAAATGCCAAAATGAGCTCAAAACTCTTGACCGGGATATTGAAAAACTAAAAGCTATCACATTACCGTTCCCACGTATCAGCTATACTGATGCTGTTGAGCTACTAAAACAGTCTGGGGAGGAGTTTACCTGGGGTGAGGATTTTGGTGCGCCGCATGAAACGATTATTTCCAGCCATTTTGACGCGCCGGTATTTGTCCATCGCTATCCAACAGAGATTAAAGCTTTTTATATGAAACCTGATCCCGACAATCCCAGTGTAGTGTTAGGGGCTGATTTGCTGGCACCTGAAGGCTATGGCGAGATTATCGGCGGTGGCCAGCGTATCGATGATCTGGCACTCCTTGAACAGCGAATTGAAGAGCACAAACTACCGAAAGAAGCATTTGAGTGGTACCTGGATTTGCGCCGGTTTGGAACCGTGCCGCATTCCGGTTTTGGTCTGGGCCTTGAGCGGACAGTTGCCTGGCTGTGTGGTCTGGAACATATCCGGGAGACAATACCATTCCCGCGTATGTTACATAAGATGTATCCCTGAGTTGTTAATAAAGAGTAGTCCTTATTTTACTTGTTTCAGACAACCAATAAATCAGGGATAATTTAAAATATAATTAGTTAAATACAGGGGGAGATATCATGACAGTAAGTGTCGCTGCAACACATGCAAAAGGAAAATTCGCTACCGATAAAA
>JAQSXM010000130.1 GCA_029256645.1 Sporomusa sp.
GGGCCGCGTGATGATAATAGATATACACGGCATGGCGCAGATTGGCTACTTTGCTGCCCCGTCCCAGGCGCCCCCAGCGTCTGGCCCAATAAGCAGCATACTTATCTATGATTACTGTAAAAATTTTATCAAACGTGCTTACATCTCCCTGCACCTTGCCGACATCGTGTAACAGTGCGCACTGTAGCAACAGTTCCTGGTTAATTGTACTATCACCGGCACTAAGCTCTGACGAGGTATAGGCAACATTCAAGGCATGCCGCTGGTCAGGCAGATTCATCTGCCAAAAAAGCGCCGCCTGGGCGACATCTAAATGGCGGGCGATAAATTCCCGGTCCTGCTTGGTGATCCTGGCTGATAACGCCGCAACTAACTGTTTAACCCGCTTACTCAATATAAATCAGTTCCTCGTAGCCTTGCTCAGCAACCTGATTCTCGGCGGTGGTTCTCGATTCAGGTACAAGCGCCAATTTAGCCCGCCGGCCTTCTTTACGGCATTTATTGGCCGCCTCAATCGCCAGCGATAGCTGGCCATCAGCCCAGGCAATATACACCTCTTTGCCACGTACGCTGACACTAATACCCTGCCGTTCCATCGCCAGCAGCACCCGCTCAATGCCTAGTGCAAAACCGGTGGCCGGATTGGCAACACCAAAGGAAGCTAGCATATTATCGTAGCGTCCGCCACCACAGAGAGGGAACCCTAATCCTGGTGTATATCCCTCAAACACCATGCCGGTGTAATAATCAAAGTCACGGATAATCCCCAGGTCAAAATTAACATAGCGATCAACACCATAACCTGCCAGCAGCCTGCGGATATCAGCCAGATTATCCAGGGCTTTGCGGCTAAGCTCATTGCTCACCAGCCGGTAAGCCTTATTAAGCATGTCTTCCTGGCCGTGCAGCAGTGGGATTTGTTGCAACAGCTCCTGGGCCACCCGGCTGAGACCGCTTTGGGCCAGAATTTCCCCCAGTCCTACTAAATCCCTCGAAACCATAGCGGATTTAACCTGTTGCTGACACTGTGGCGTTAACCCGCTCTCGGCCATAAGGCCATTGATAAAATCGACTTGGCCTAAGCTGATTTGAAAATTAGCCAGGCCCGACTCCAACATAGTCTCTACTGCCAAGGCCACAACCTCGGCGTCAGCCGCCGGTCCGGGCGCACCTAAGAGTTCAACACCTGCCTGATAGAATTCGCACTGCCTGCCTGCCTGTGCCTGCTCATGCCGGAATACATTGGTAAGATAAAAGAGCCTCAGCGGCAGCTGCGCTTCCTTTAGCCTGGTAGCCGCCACCCGGGCAATTGGTGTAGTCATATCCGGCTTAAGCACCAGGATACGGTTGTTTTTGTCAAAAAACTTGAACACGTGTTGGTGCATGTCGCTGCCAGTACCTACTGTGAGCGTTTCGATATACTCAAATGTCGGTGTTACCACTTCATCATAACCCCAACGGGAGAATAGTTCAGCAAGTGAACCTTCAACGATACGTTTCTGCTTGGCTTCCCGCAGCAGCAGGTCCCGTGTACCATAAGGAATCTGCGGTACAAACTGATTTTTGTTCATTATCTACACCCCATTCAACTAGTCGGCCTTATTTTCCTCAAAATGACCCAGTACTGCTTTATAACCGTCAGCGCCGTAATAAAGACAGCGCTTCACCCGGCTGATTGTCGCTGTACTGGCACCGGTAGACGCAACAATATCATCATAAATAACCCCCGCTTTCAGCAGACGCGCAACTTCCAGACGCTGGGCCATCGCTTTGATCTCACCGATTGTGCATACATCCTCAAAAAACTGATAACATTCTTCCTCATTCTGAAGCGACAAAATGCCCTTAAATAACTGATCTGTTAGCCCATCTTTCAATTTGGGATTTACCGGCATGCTACTACGCCTCCCTGTAATACTTGCTTACTGACATTATATTTCGATAGTAACCTGGATTTTCCTTCTTTAACACTTTCCATCTTTATTTAATTAAACTAAATTACAATTAATTATAGATTTGTCTTTTTCACGCAAATAATACCCCAACAATCCAGTTGACAGATACATTTAACCATGCTATCATAAGTTTCATAAATTAAATATTACTCATCAAGAGCTGGCTGAGGGAAATGGCCCCATGACGCCGCGGCAACCATCGCAGATGCGAACGGTGCCAATTCCAACAGGATTAAATCCTGGCAGATGAAGAACTGGACAACAAGCCTCTTCGCACTGCGAAAGAGGCTTTAATTATTTTCACGGAGGGAGGACCGGGTAGTTTTTTTAATTGTACTTCATTTTTAGGAGGAATATTCTTATGAAAAAGTTTACTTTAGTACTGATTACCGCATTATTGGCTTTATCCACTTTTATATCCGGCTGCGGCAGCAAGGAAACCCCGGCTCCTTCAGCTTCGGAAAAAAAGACTATTAAGGTTGGCGCTACTGCTGTGCCACATGCCGAAATACTTAATGTGATTAAACCAGCCCTTGAAAAAGAAGGCATCAACCTGGTTATTGTAGAAATGAGCGACTATGTCCGTCCGAATGTTGCTGTTGCTGAGAAAGAACTTGACGCTAATTTCTTTCAGCATATCCCCTATCTAACCAAATTCAGCAGCGAGCGCAAGCTTGACCTGACCTATACTGCAGCCGTACATATTGAGCCGATGGGCATTTACTCCAAGAAAGTAAAAAACCTGAATGACTTACAAAGCGGTGCGCAAATCGCCATCCCTAACGATCCTACCAATGGCGGCCGCGCATTAGCGCTCTTGGCCAAGGCCGGCATTATTAAGCTGAAAGACGGCGCTGGCGTTAATGCCACCGTGAAAGACATTACTGAAAACCCCAAAAACGTTAAGGTTCGCGAACTTGAAGCGCCACAACTGCCCCGCTCACTTGATGACGTCGCTTTAGCAGTCATCAACACCAATTATGCCCTTGAAGCAAAACTTGTACCTGCCAAAGACGCCCTCTTTATTGAGCAAAAAGACTCTCCTTATGTTAATATCCTGGCTGTCCGCAAAGGGGACGAAAACCGCCCCGAAATCCAAAAACTGACCAAAGCCCTAACCTCTGAAGAGGTCAGAAAGTTCATTAATGAAAAATATCAGGGAGCAATCGTACCCGCATTCTAGATTAGATGTAGTCAAAAGGCTTGAACCTTTCATAGGAAGGGTTCAAGCCTTTTTAGTCGTTATTACCGTTCAACAACACCATAGAGAAAAATATCGGCGATATTGTTTGCTGCCGATTCAATCGAATCATCCTGCGCACCGACAAACCCCTGGAAAACCATCATTACAATGACACTAAACAAACCGTGAGCTGCCTTATGTACGTCACATTGGCGAATAGCTCCCTGCTCAATACCTTCTTGCAAAATGCTTTCCAGTATACCGATGGTATGGACAAATCTCTCCCGGTATTTTTCTCGCTGAGCCTCGGTAAAGCTGGATGCCTCTTCGTGGCCTAATCCACGCATCTCATGCATCAGTACCCGCCATAAATCGGCATTGGCAACATAAAACCCCAAAAACATCTTAATCGCTTTTTTAATTTTGATTAATGGCAGCTCAGCAAGAGCGGCAATCATATCGAGTTCAGCTTCAAATTTTGCGCTGCGTTCTTTGATCAGGGTATAAAAAAGTTGTTCCTTACTGACAAAATAGTTATATACTGTGCCCTTGCCGGTGTCAGCCAAGGCAATAATCTCATCAACAGTAGCACGGTGATAGCCCTTGCGGGAAAAAACCGTATAAGCGGCATCAAGTATTTGCTGTCGTTTCATATTTGCCTCCTGTCTACCCAGCCCATGTTAGTTTGGAAATAATCAACGCCACCATACCGATGGCTACCGCTAATTTGAAGATAAGCCCTAACGCCTGACCAACGACAATACTTTTTGCTACCCGTCCTGCCTTTTCCCGGTTGCCTGTAGCTGCATATTCTGCCAGATAGCCAGTGGCAAAAGAGCCACCGATAGCCCCGGCAATTGAACCCAGACCAGGCATTACCCCAGTACCAATTATCCCCCCGGCAATACCACCGATAAAAGCGGCTATTATAGCCGTTCTGGAAGCATTCTCTTTTTTGGCGCCGAGCGCCCCTGCCGCAAACTCAGCCAATTCCCCGGCAAGCAGTGTCCCAAAGAGAATGAGCAATACCGTGTTATTCATATATACAAAGGATTCCTGGTAACCATATGCCAAAGCAACGAAAAAAATCAGCCAATTGCCAGGTAGTCCGATAGCAGTTAAGCCAATACCAATAACAGTAACAACAATGACCAATAGATTAATGGCTGTTAAACCAGCATCCAAAGTATGCACTCCTTCTGCGCCCGGCCGCCTACTTTCGGTTGAAAGCCCGATGAGCGATATCTTTACGATATTGCATCCCTGCAAACTTTATCTCAGGTACAGCCTGATAGACCTTAGCCACCGCCGCCTGAATATCACTAGCTACAGCAGTTACGCCAAGCACCCGGCCACCATTTGTTACAATATCGCCATTCCTGAATGCTGTCCCGGCATGAAAAACCATGGCTCCCTGTGCCTCAGCCTTATCAAGACCACTAATTTGATCGCCTTTGGTGTAATTGCCCGGATACCCGCCAGCTGCCAGTACAACACACACAGCTGCTTTGTTGTCCCATTCAATCATTATATCAGCCAGCCGTTCATCAACACAGGCTTCCATAATATCGACTAAATCACTGGCCAGGAGCGGCAATACAACCTGTGTCTCAGGATCACCAAACCGGGCGTTAAACTCAATAACTTTCGGTCCTTTGTCAGTAATGATTAAGCCGGCATACAGGCAGCCCTTATAGATAATACCTTCCTGACGCAGGGCATCAACCACCCGCTGCAGTACCTCCCGCGTTACTTGCGCCCGCACAGCCTCTGTGACCACAGGCGCCGGGGCATAGGTCCCCATACCACCGGTATTCGGGCCAAGATCATTGTCAAATACCCGTTTATGGTCTTGAGCAGCAATCATGGGTGCTACCGTACGGCCATCAGTAAAAGCCAGCAGTGAGGCTTCTTCCCCCTCAAGATACTCTTCAATAACCACCAGGTTGCCTGCATTGCCAAAGGCCTTATCCCGCATCATCATGTCAACAGCCGCAACAGCCTCGTCTATCGTCAAAGCAACAACAACGCCCTTACCGGCGGCCAGACCATCTGCTTTGACAACAATAGGTGCACCCTGTTTCTGAATATAAGCGATCGCACTGTCAGCATCTGTAAAGGCTGCTGAGGCCGCAGCCGGGATATTGTACTTATGCATAATCTCTTTGGCAAAAGCCTTAGAGCCCTCTAATTGTGCCGCCTGCCGGGACGGCCCGAATACTTTAAGATTGAGAGCATTCAAATGGTCCACAAGGCCGTTGGTCAACGGCAACTCAGGTCCAACCACAGTTAACCCGATATCGTGCGCCAGGGCAAACTTGCCTAACGCTTCATTATCAGTTATGTCAATATCCACACACTCTGCCAGCGACGCAAGCCCGGGATTCCCCGGCACACAATATATCTTCTCCACCCGGGGGCTCTGGCCCAGTTTCCATGCTAAAGCGTGTTCGCGCCCGCCACCGCCAATAAGTAAAACTCTCAAAATACCACTCCTCCAGATAATTTCGTCAAAACCAGCTTACAGCCAACAGGCCAAGATATTCTTTGATCACCAGCTGTGTATTATAGAACGCATCAGCCCGTGGCCACAGTTGATACCATTCAAAAATAAACCTTGTATTTGTTTGATAATCAGTAGGGTATGGGGTTACTGCCATATTATATTTAGTAAACTGCGCCACAGAACGCTCCATATGAAAGGCCGAGGTCACCAGTATTGGCCTGGTGAACCCCTGTTCATCCAAAATGGCTTTAGTAAATTTAGCATTATCGGTGGTATTAAGGCTTTGCCCTTCAACAATAATCTTATTCGCCGGAATACCTAACCCACGCAGAATATGCTCAGCAATTTCAGCCTCTTTACCAGTATTGGCAAATACCTGCCCGCCGGAAACAATAACAGGCACACCGGTAATATAATGCAGTTGAGCTGCTGTTAGCAGCCTATTGGCGGCAAAGCCCAGTAAATGACCTGTACCATGAACATTGGGAGTATCTGCCGTTGCTCCTCCCCCCAGCATCACAATAACATCACCACTGACATGCGATGGCGGCTGGTACCGGTTTTCCAGCGACCGCATAAGATAATCACCTACCAGGGGGGTCGAGATAAGATATAGCAGACCTGTTAGTATCGCCAGTGCCCATACCCCGTGCTGCTTTCGCCGGTACAGCCACAGACAAAGCACGGTCATAGCGGCAATAAATAAACCTGGCGGCAGCAGGAAGGTTATATACAAAAACTTTATCAAGACCAACACGTAAAGATACCCCGCTTCTCAGATGGCAGAAAGACTTTTACCGGCATCCCTGCCAGGCAAAAGTCTTTCGTGCTGTTATTTCTTCTCAAGCTTGGCCCATGAATCTTTCAGGGATACGATACGGTTAAATACCGGCAGGTCTGGCGAGGAATCCCGGTCCACCGCAAAATAACCGTTACGTAAAAACTGAAACCGGCTTCCCACTTGCGGCGTTTTAATACTTGGCTCAACCAGGCAATCAACTAATCTTTCCAGAGAATTGGGGTTGAGTTTATCCACAAAATCCTTTGTGTCCTCTCCCTCTTCTTCCTGTTCCTGATTATTAACTAACAGGTAATCGTACAAGCGTACCTCTGCTTTCCCGGCATGGGCCGCAGACACCCAGTGCAGTACGCCCTTAACCTTGCGGTTAGCAGTACCGCTGCCACTCCTGGTATCAGGGTCGTACGAGCAGTGTACCGCCACAATCTCGCCGGTTTGCTCGTCTTTCACTACCTGCTCACACTTAATAATGTAAGCATGTTTAAGCCGTACTTCAGCCCCAGGCGTCAAGCGGAAAAACTTTTTCGGCGGGTTTTCCATAAAATCATCTTGCTCAATATATATTTCCCGGGAAAATGGGATTGTTCTTGAACCCATCTCAGGGTTCTCCGGATTGTTTTCAGCAATAAGCTCTTCTACTTGTCCTTCCGGATAATTATCAATAATGAGCTTTAGTGGTTTCAGCACAGCCATAACGCGGGTGGCCTTACTATTAAGGTCCTCTCTGATACAGTGTTCCAGTAAAGCAACATCTACGGTACTATTGCTTTTAGCCACACCAATACGGTCACAAAAATCCCGGATTGCTTCAGGAGTAAAGCCCCGCCGCCGTAAACCGGAGATTGTCGGCATCCGTGGATCATCCCAATCGCTGACATAGCCCTCTTCAACAAGCCGTCGCAGATAACGCTTGCTCATAATCGTGTTCGTAAGATTTAACCGGGCGAACTCAATCTGCTGGCACTGATAAATGCCTAACGACTCAAGCGTCCAGTCGTATAATGGCCGGTGATCCTCAAACTCCAGTGTACAAATCGAGTGAGTCACACCTTCAATTGAGTCAGAGATAGGATGAGCATAATCATACATAGGATAGATACACCAGGCATCGCCGGTACGATGGTGCCTGGCGCGAACAATACGGTAGAGAACCGGATCACGCATATTAAGGTTAGGGGATGACATATCGATTTTTGCCCGCAGCACCCGGCTGCCTTCAGCAAATTCCCCAGCCTTCATTTTCGCAAACAACGCCAGGTTTTCTTCCACGGTACGGCTGCGGTAAGGGCTTTCTTTGCCAGGTTCAGTCAGGGTTCCGCGATATTGGCGTGTTTCTTCAGCCGACAAATCACAGACATAGGCTTTACCCTTTTTAATGAGTTCAACAGTATATTCATAAATCTTTTCAAAATAATCGGAAGCATAATACTTGCGGTCATCCCAGTCAAAACCTAACCACTTTACGTCTTCCTGAATAGAATCCACATACTCTACATCTTCTTTGGTCGGGTTAGTATCATCAAAACGCAGATTACATTTGCCACCATACTTCAGAGCCAGTCCAAAATTTAAGCAGATTGACTTGGCATGCCCGATATGCAAGTAACCGTTCGGCTCCGGCGGAAATCGCGTATGGACCCGGCTGCCGTGTTTTCCAGTCTTTATATCTTCATTGATTATA
>JAQSXM010000131.1 GCA_029256645.1 Sporomusa sp.
AAAAAACGAGGGCGGCATTTCAGAGCTGAGTTATCTCACTTGCGTGAGAAACTAACCCCATGAGCCACACCCTCGTCTATTTTTTATTATATCATTTTTGGGGGGGCATGGCTCACAATTACCATGGTAGACCCTGTAACCTACTATTCCTTGGCGATAGATTCAGGCTATATTCAGGGAGTGAGCAGTGACTTCATCGCTACCTTTAATACTATCTTCCGAACTTTGCCGGGATTAACATCAACGCTACACTGTGTCCGATGAACATCCCACGGGAAATATACGCCAAACATACCTGCTGAAAGGAGTATCTCGCTTTCGACAGATGCAGTATTGTAATAGACAGCATCTTTTTGTGGGCGACGGTCTTCATCAACAGGCCCTACTGCTGCGATTGGGGCAATACCGAGCATTTCTGCACCAGATAAAATATATTGAATATCCACACACTCAAAATGGGATTCAAGCCTGCGTTGTTCTCTTGGTTTAGTAGTACATTCTACTTTAACGTCTGCAAAGATTTCATTACCTTCAATTTCATAGCGTCCAAGTGCCAAGTTAGAAAGATCGTTTTCTAAAAGAAACTTTAGTCCCTTTTGTATACCGGGAGGGAGCATAGGGAGTTCATTGTTTATATCTGACAAATATCCGATAATCATTACGTACACCTGCCTTTAATTATTAGAAAATATGGCTCCTGTTGGCATAACGCTTTGCTCCTAGTTCCCAAGTGTGAAAATAGGTTATATTAATCAAGAACAAGCGTTATTCTACCGCTTTTTTCTGAAGACACAAGATACTCATGGCTCTATCGTCGGAGCCAACCGAAATTCTGTAAGGCATTGTTGAAGCTGATAAAACCTATTTCCTTGAATTCTGAAAGGTAAGAACCGCGTCCAGAAGCTCGGAACTCCGCTTACCACTCAAGGCTTCGCAAGTGGATGTAGCGGTTAAATGGCGTAGCAACCAAGTCCTTAACAACTACTTGGAATGCTTCTACATTATCGAGCAAAGTAAAGGAAAGAGCATGAGGCAGAAGAAAACAAGATATGCTAGCTCGTGCCTTTGTCCACTCGCGTTATATCCCAACGGAATACTTGAAGGTTATTTAATCCACTCGTACAAGGCATAAAGGACGAGGAGCCATAGCATGACAATGACATATGCCGCAACCCAAATCTTGGGCTTCATAGTAGGTGGATTCTTCTTTGATTCTTCACGGCATGTGTTTAACACGCTAGTCGGTATCAACCCTATTGCGAGGGCTATACCAAGAGTCAGAAGGATTACTTCATCCAGATAGCCTAGAACTGGAATGAAGTCGGAAATTAAGTCTATTGGGCTTAATGCGTAACCGACGATAATGGCGGTAATCCGTATTAGATAATGATTAGGGAACGAACAGGGAGTTCATCGGTATTTTTACTATTATTCTTCTGGCCTTGCAAGAGGTATTACCAACGTTACACTCATTCCGATGAACGTCCCATGGAAAATACACTCCGAACATACCAGCAGAGAGGAGAAACTCGGTTTCGGCTGCTGCACTCTTGTAAAAGATAGCATCCCCACCTTTGAGGCGGCGGTCTTCATCAATATCGCCTACCGCCGTTAAAGGGGCAACGCCGTGTATTTCTTCGCCCGATACTATATAATGAATATCTACATATTCAAAATGGGCTTCAAGCCTGTTTTGTTCTTTAGGTTTAGTATCATATTCTTTTTTATTTGATACATACAAGTCGGTACCTTCGATTTCAAAGCGGCCAAAGTCTAAGGCGGAAAGATCTGTTTCTAACAGAAACTTCAGGCCTCTTTGTATAGCGGACGGGTACATAGGGAGCTCGTTTTCTATGTTTGACAAATATCCTATAATCATTATGTTACACCTACCTTGTTTTGTTTTAGATTGTCGGGACTAGCGTCACCGTGCTTGGTGTGACCGACTTTTTGCGAACAGAGGAATCGTTCAAATAAACTTGTATCAGATTTACATCATAATTCTCCTTCTTAAAGCATCCATGCCATGCGGTCACGCGTATGAGTCAAGTTAGCACGAAAAATTATTATATTGCTCGATGAGTGAGGTTAGGCTGTTAATAATAATGGTATATCTGGCTGTTTATGAAAACAAGCGAATATATTTTATAATAATTATTACTTTTTTTACTATTATCAAAAAACATCTATCATAATTGCCACATTATGTAGAAAAAAAATAACAGACTATAGATTCTCAGTCAGCCTGACCAAGAATCTTAGTCTGTTTATGTCGTAAGCATAAGGGGGCGAATTTACCCTCGCACAAGGCTAGAAATGGATATAACAGATCTTTAGAAAACTGTCGTTATACATGGGTAAACCAGTGCAGCTCATTTTGCAACACCGTATTTAAAGCTTGATCAAAAAGCTTAAGGCTTTGCACTGTACTGGCTTTAGGATCTTTGTGCGTAAGTTTATAAACTGTCCGTTCAGGAGGCATTTCAGAAAGATAAAACATACTAAAATGGCCACTTTTAAGAGCATTCAGGGCTACAGATAGAGGGACAATGGCCCACATCTCTGAGTTTTGCAAAAGTGCTGGAATTACTAAAGCAGTCGCAACATGACTTCGCCCCCCACACAGAGGATTCCACCATTTATCATGCCAAATTTGATAATTGTTTCCCCATTTTACATATAGTTCGTGATCAGGATTTAATTCGTGGGGATATATTATAGTACCAAAGTGACATGTGTCAGACCGTCGTAACACCACCAGCGGTTCAGCGTAACATTTTTCTGCCAAAACCATTGGATGCGTCCTTTCCAGTAAAGAAAAAGCAACATCAACTTGTCTTCGTTCAATCTCATCGTATAAGTCTGCTGAATGTGATGTTATAACTCTGAGCGTAATTCTTGGCTGGTGGTGACACAATATTTTGTATAACGGCGGAAAAATTGAGTAAATAATGCTATTAATTACTCCAATCGTCAATGCGAGCTTCGGACCATCAAATTTAAAAGTTTCTATCTGTTGCTTGAGAGAGGCCCAGCGCTCGGCTAAGTCGACAAAGGCTTCTCCAGCTGGTGTTAATCTGATTCCGTGTCCGCGTTCGAGTAAAGTCGCGCCAACTTTCTGCTCTAATACCTGCAATCGTTTGCTGATAGTGGGTTGGGCTAAGTTAAGCTGCGCTGCGGCCCGGCTCATATTTCGTGTTCGAGCTACGGACAAAAATGCTTCCAGACCGAGATCATACATAATGAAAACGCCTCCAATTACAACAACTACTATTAGTGTAGATTGCTTATTCTCTCGATTTACTTTCCCTGTATTGGACTTAAAATCCTGTATTTTGTCGATAAACTATGGCGAAACTAAACGCTTGTTGCTGAGTTTCAAAATAGTAATAATAAGAATAGAAATAATTCGCTTGTTTTTATAATTGTCTAAATATAAAATTATTGTAAACAGACATGCATTGTATAATAAACGATGCAGTAATAAGCTTCTGCTAATCGTGGTTCAGTGAATAGCAGGAACAAAGGTGAAGTAAGGAGGAGATCATGATACAAACTGAAGGAAAATCTATGGTAGTTGTATGTGCTCATGCTGGAGATTTCGTTTGGCGAGCGGGAGGTGCGATTGCTCTACATAAGCATAAGTACGGGTATCGCGTAGCCGTTGTCTGTTTGAGCTTCGGCGAGCGTGGAGAAGCTAACAGCGCATATCAGAAGGAGGGAGCAAATGTAGAGACGGTACGTGCGCTCCAACGCGCAGAAGCGAGTGCTGCAGCGGAGATTTTAGGTGCTGAAATCCATTTTCTAGATGGACAGGACTATCTACTGAAACCTACGCCTGAAATGTTGGAGAAGCTAGTAGATATTTACCGGGAGTTACAACCAGAGTTTATACTAACGCATCCACCAGTGGACCCGTCCAATTGGGACCATGTTGAAACGCATCGCTTTGCGCTCGAAGCAAGAATGGTGGCTCAAGCGCAAGGACGGCCAGGTGGCAAGATTATTGGTGCACCACAAGTCTATAGTTTCGAGCCTCATCAGACAGAAATCTGCAACTTTATTCCCAACACATTTTTAGACATAACAGAAGTCTGGGAGATAAAGTGGCAAGCAATGCAATGTATGTCGGCCAAACCTGCAATGTGGAAATACTACAAAAATATGGCCGAGCAGCGCGGAAGCGTTGCCATGCGCAGAAGGTTGCAAGGCGGAAGTGCACTAGCCGAAGCGTATCAAAAAAATTTCCCATCCACTGTAAAAGAGCTGTAAGTAAAAGTGCGAAGTTTTTAGGTAAATTTTACGCCAAGAATTTGGATTCAAGTTAGAGGGAGCGAGCTTATGTTCAAATGGAAAAAAGACTTAAGATCTGGAAGCTTCTTTAATGTCCGATCTATATAATATTGCGAGGAGACTTAAATATGTTGAAGAGATTAGATCACATTGATTTGAGGGTTTTGGATGTTGAAGAGCAAGTAGCGTACTTTAAAAAGCTTGGATTCGTAGAAATTCGCAGAACACCAGAACCACGGTATTCGGTCGAGGTGGCACTGCCTGGTCCTAATCAGGTCGTATTTGAAGTGCGTGCCGGTGAAGCAGGCAAGATGGGGATAAATCACATTGCGTTTAAAGTAGAGGGCGCTGAGAGCATTGAACAACTCAAGTCACAGGGGATTCAGTTCAATGTAGAAAGACGCTTGGTTCAGGATACAGGACGTACGGTTAGCAACTTTACCGATCCGAACGGCAACAGATTGCAACTTACGGATTAGTGTCTAGCTAGGAAACCGTTGGTACAATGACAATTGTTACTCAATAGGAAAGGGCGAGGAAGCGTTGGCTTCTCGTCCTTTTGCTTCTCATAGATATTTCTCAGGGTATTGTCCTGTGTTTATAATATTTGCCTATGGGGCAGCGAAACCGCTCATGATGCTAGCTATCAAAAACAGTAATAATAAGTATAGAATTAATTCGTTTGTATCTATAAAAAAAGAAATGTATGATTATTATGAATAATTAGAATCGCTCGAAAAACTAGGGAATGACCATTCGGCATCTTTGTGGGTGAAGAAAGGGATTGCCCAGAAAGTGCTAGGTTTCTTTTATTAATATTATCCAAAGGAGAGTTTGGTAAATGAGTGGGAAAAAAATGTTGATTGTTGCAGCCCATATGGGAGATTTCTTGTGGCGGTGCGGCGGGACCATCGCTAAACATGCTAAGGCAGGCGACGAAGTACATGTAGTTGTTTTGTCTTACGGATTGCGCGGCGAGTCAAATGAACTGTGGAAAATCGAAGGCATGACTAAGGAACAAGGGAGAATGCTTCGTAAGTCAGAATCAGAAGAAGCTGCCAAAATGCTGGGTATTAACAATATTGAATTATGGGATTATGAAGATTATCCTTTTGAAACAACCCGTGATAAACTGGATCGACTGGTAGTAAAACTTCGTACCTTCCGTCCAGATTTTATTGTGACTCATGATAAAATAGACGCTTTCAATCCAGACCATGGCTTGGTATCTGCTTTTGTGGTTCGGGCTTGTCAGGTGTCATCTGGCGCTGGGGTAGTCCTGGGGGATACAGAGGTTGGTGCTCGTAGAATTCCGATATTTGGGTACGAGCATCACTACCCAGAACTTTGTGATTTTAAGCCTGGTGTATTTGTGGATATCACCGATGTATTCGAACTGAAACTTAGAGCGATGGGCTGCTATAAGAGTCAGGCGTTCATGGCTAAACAATATGTAGCTAGGGCGGAACTGCGTGGTAGCCAATGTAGCAGCTTTAGCGGCAATAAAAAATGCAAATATGCTGAAGCTTTTACTATTTTCTACCCAATAGCACAATACGGTGATCTAGTCTATTAAACAGCTTCTCATAAACTTACGGATCTGATTGGATCGGAACTAACTAGGAATGGAGAGGGATATATGGAGTATTATGCAGTAGTAGGGTTTATTATGGTAGCCATTTTAATGTATGTGCTATTAAAAGGCAATGCAAATCCTGTCATCTTATTTTCAACTCTTCCAGTTATTGCAGGACTTTCTCTCGGGTTATCGATATTTGACATCAGCGCAATTATAAAAAAAGGTATTTCTGCCACTATGGTTCCGGCCGCCCTGGCAGTTTTTTCCCCCTTATTTTTCGGAATACTGAACGAGTTAGGAACTTTTACTCCGGCAATTGACTTTCTTGTTAGAAAAGCCCGCGGTAGTCTTATTGGCGTCACTGTTGGCACAGTCCTACTGTGCATGTTGGTAGGGATTGAAGGTAGTGCGACAAATACTATTTTAATTGTATTTCCTCCTATGATTATAATTTATAAAAGATATAATATGAGGCTTCAAATTCTGTACACATTAATGGCTTTAACATGCGGTACTTTGAATGTAACTCCCTGGGGTGCTCCTCTTTTACGACTTGCAGCAGTTACAAAACTGGATCCGCATCAGATGTGGTTACACTGGGTACCTGTGCAAATCCCTTTGTTGATAGGAATTCTTGTCCTAGCGGTTTATTTTGCAATCATAGAAAAACGACGAGGAGCGGGTTTAAGTCTTGATGCTGAAACTGAAATGGCAGCTACAGTAGCGCCTGCCGCAAGTGCCGAAACAAAATATGCGACCAAAGGTCATTTATATTTTAATCAGGCATTGACTGCTTCTTTGATAGGGTTACTGTTTTGGGGAAAGATTCCTGCTATCCAAATATTTATGTTTCTAACTGCCATCCTTGTGTTAGTAAACTTTAGGGGGCTTAAGGAGCAGAGTGATGTCATAAAAAGGAATAGCTCAGCTGCTTACACAGTTGCTTCCATTATGTTATCTGCTGGCTTCCTTGTAGGGATGTTGAACGAAACGCCCATGCTGCTCAAAATGGCGGATGTCATTTTGAAGATGATACCTAATGCCCTTGGGCCATACCTTCATATAATCATGGCCTTCGTGAGCTTACCGCTGGGTGTTATGATCGGGTTTGATGCCTTTATTTTCGGACTTATTCCTATATGTATTAAGGTAGGAGAAAGCTTTGGCATCTCTGCTGAAGCCATGGGGCTAGCAATGTTGATTGGTAAAAATTTAGGTCAGTCGCTACAGCCCGTCTCTCATCTTCCGTATCTCGCGTTGAGCTTCCTTGGCGGAGAACTCAAGGACTATTGGGGATTTACCTTTAAATATGCGGCTATAGCAACTATATATGCGGTTGTTGTTGCTATATTTGTTGGCTTACTTCCTATACCTGGATAAACTCGCACTCTTACTATTGGGCGAGCTGTCCGTACCGCTACGTTATCCCCAACAATCAACAAACGAGGGGCAAAGGGTAGTAGCGAGCAAACTAACGAGCGAATATGGTATGTAATGTACAGACTAAGATTGGTTGAAGTCAAAAGTGCTTTTGGTTAACTATCAAAGGCATTTTTGGCATGCGCTGATTTACTCTTAAGGGCATGGGCAAGGTAACGTTAGAATGGAATTTTACAGCATTGCCCATGGTAATTATTTTTCTAGGCGTTATTTGTTTATGATTACCAAATGCAAGAGCAAAATAAGAGGCCGTGCTGAAACAAAGTTTCAACATGGCCTCAGATAGTTGTTATTCACAATTTAGCCAGTTTAAATCATTTTGCAACACCGTATTCAAAGCATGGTCAAAAAGTCGAAGGCTTTGCACTGCACTGGCTTTAGGATCTCTATGTGTAAGTTTATAAACTATCCGTTCAGGAGGTGCTTCAGAAAGGTAAAACATACTGAAAGGGGAACTTTTAAGAGCGCTCAGGGCTACAGACAGAGGGACAATGGCCCACATATCTGAGCTTTGAAGAAGTGCTGGAATTACTAAAGCGGTAGCAACACGATTTCGCCCCCAACACAAAGGATCCCACCATTTATCATGCCAAATTTGATAATTGCTACTCCATTTAACATATAATTCGTGATCAGAATTTAATTCGTGGGGATGTATTAAATTAGTACCATAGTGACATGTATCAGAACGTCGTAACACTACCATCGGTTCAGCATAACATTTTTCTACCAAGACATTTGGGTGCGTCCTTTCTAGTAAAGAAAAAGCAACATCAACTTGTCTTCGTTCAATCT
>JAQSXM010000132.1 GCA_029256645.1 Sporomusa sp.
CTGCAGCAGGCGATACTTAATAACCCCCTTATTCAATACTTATATATACTGAATATAGACGGAACTCAGATTACCGACAGTATCGGAGTGCCCGGTTCGGCCGGTGGGCAAATCTCTGCCATCTTTCAAGCTGACAGAAAGGGAACCGACCAGTCTCTAAAAGAGTATTGCATGTTTATTCAGGCTGGTCTGGAGACATATATGACGGAACCATATATTTCGCTAGCCAACGGTAAGCCCTGTATTACCTATTCTATTACCTTTCGGGACAACACCAACAAGCAGCATATCCTTTGTGCGGACTTTATCCCATAATGAAAAACCCCCACTAGCTTCTTCCATGTAGAGCTACCGGGGGTCTTTCATTTGTTCCAGGGCTCTTTCTTCTTCAGGAATGCGAACAAAGAGCAGCAGAACTGCATTACAGATTGTGGCAATAATCGCCGTTTGGATTGCACCGAAAAGCAACGGTACCGCCGCCATTTCTGTGGCAACTGCTACATAGTTAGGATGCCTGATTAAACGATATGGACCCCGCTTAACACATTGCTGTCCGGGAATAACCAAAATGCGGGTATTCCAGCAGCGCCCCAGACTGACAATACACCAATACCTAAGCAATTGCGCACCAATAAACAGTCCTAACCAGACCGGCCAAACAGCAGATAAACCTCCTGCCACTTGGCCTTCGATAATCCAACCGGCCAGCCAGCCGGCGTGAAGGATAAAAAATAGCCAGTAATGCTTTGCCCCATATTCCTGTGCGCCACAGGCCAGCGCCCAGCGGCGATTGTTTTGCGCCAGCACCAGTTCACCAAGCCGCTGTACAACAATGAGCACAGCCATACCTACGATTGGCCACCACACTACCATCTAAACAGTACCTGTTCAGCACTAAAGCCCGGTCCTAAGGCCAACATCAGTCCGTAACGGTCAATAGGCTTAACGGTTGCCATAAACCGTTCCAGGACAAACAATACTGAGACGCTCGACATATTGCCATACCCAGCCAGCACGGCATATGCATCCTTTAGCTTATCCGGGGACAAGTTGAGGCTTTCAGCATAAGCTCCAAGTACTTTTGCGCCACCAGGATGTACTACATAATGCGCTACAGCATCACAGTCAATCTCATGCTTGTTACATATGCCTCCTGTTAACTCTGGTAAATACCTGCGAATAATACTGGGTATATCCCGCGAGAACCGCACTTGCAGTCCTCCTTCTACAACATCCCAGCCCATAATGTCTTCAGTATCAGGGAATAAGGTACTATAGCTGTCAATAATCGCAGGACCGTAGCCTCCAGGCGCAATAATTGCGGCGGCAGCCCCATCGGCAAAAAGACTTGTACCCACAAGATTGGCTTTCGAGTAATCGCCGCGTTGGAAGGTTAAACTGCATAGCTCAACCGCTACCAATAAGACTGCCTTCCCCTGCAATGAGTAACTAAATTGAGCTGCCCTGGCAATGCCGGTCACGCCACCGGCACAGCCCAGCCCCCAGACCGGCAGACGGGAGGTGTCATGCGGCAAACCTAATCTTTGAATAAGTCTGGCATCAAGGGTTGGCGTTGCAATCCCGGTTGATGAAACAAAAATGACCATACCGATATCAGACAACCCTATCCCCGCCCGCTCAATAGCCTGGCTTGCAGCCTGTTCTGCAAGCTCCAGGGCAACCTGCTCATATACTCTATTTGCTTCAGCAAAGGTATGCGGCTTGGCATACCATTCCAGTGGTTGGGAAAGATGTCTTTCGATGATTAAACTGTTCTCAAACACCGGTAACAGCCGGTCAAGATTGTGGAGATTATCGCGAAACAATGATGCTACGAAGCCTTTAATATCCTCTTGCCTCAGGCAATAAGCCGGCACAGCTGTTCCCACTGATATAACCTGCGGAACTCTCACACGCATCCCTCCTGCTAACTTTAAAGCGACTACTATAAAGCTATTGCAGCAGAGCTAAAAAATGCCTGTCAGGAAAAAATCTTCATGAGAAACTTACAAACACACCTAATGTAAAGGCAATCCCTGGGGTTGATAATACTCATCCGGAATCGCAACAGCCCCTAGCGGCGGACGGTGGCTGGCAGCATAACGAATGCCTGCAAACTCAGCCAGGTCTCTCTCCACTGTTACCAGATCTGTTCGCTCCAGGTCTCTTAACGCTTGTTTACCGACAGCCTGGGCGGCCAGTTGCATCTCAATAGTACAGGAGTTCAGAAAATTGCCCAGGTGCCTGGCAGCCTTATCAACATCAAGCTTATCGGTAATTTTGCCGCTATACAGTGCCATCTGGGAGGGCGGTGCCTGCGGCAGTGTTTTAACCACCTGGGACTGCATTGCAGCCATCAAAGCGATTGTACCAATATACACAGCATCAGCCCCTAACGCCAGAGCCTTCAGGAAATGCCCCGGGGTTGTCATTCCGCCTGCGATAATAACACTGAAGCGGTCCCGCAGATGATTGTCCTCCAGCCAATCCACAGTCCTCACAAGGGTATGAAAGGTTGGTAAACCAACATTGTCCTGCAGTGTCGGGTTTGACGATGCTGTGCCACCTTCTGAGCCGTCAACAACGATATAGTCAGCCTGTGTTTGCGCAATAACCGCAAGTTCATATTCTAGATAATCAGTTCCGGCTATTTTTACCCCTACTGGTACATCATACTGCTCTTTCATCGAGTTAACCATATTTATGTAATCCTGAGGGGTCTGTTTGCCAGGCATCCGGGCGTAGATTGTGTTGCTCTCCCCTTCCCGCAGATGCCAGGCTTTTCGCAAATGTCGTCCGATTTCGTCAGCAGCCATCGGCTCGTCGACAGCACCGCCCCAAGCCCCCTGGCCTAACTGGATCTCAATCGCATCCAGCCTGCTTAGCTGTTCCTGACCACTTAGCTGCCCGCCCCGGTGATACTGACCTACCAGATATTTTGCGGCATCACGTTCTTCATTAGTAACAGCAGACTCACCGGTATTAGTTGAGGTTCCTGCCAAAGCCGCCCCTTTGGCCATGGCCAGTTTCATAAGCAGACTCAGGGAGCCGCCATAAGACATACCTGTAATCATGATGGGAATATCTAACCGCAACGGGCGTTTAGCGTTAGGACCAATCACCGTTCTGGTATCAACCTGGGTATAGTCCGGATAAGGTAATTGAAACAATTGCTTAGGGTTAAGCAGTATTTTATCCCATGGCGATAATACAACCGGGCTGCCTAACGGCCTGGTCAATTCTGTGCCGGCTTCAGCCCGCATCGCCGCCTCCATAATGGCGCGTGGCGATAGTTTTTCGGCTACTGTCACCATCAGGAACGGGTTATCAGGATAGTCTTCGGTAAGCATTTTTGCCATAGCCTCATCAGCCATGGGGTCCATCAACTTCATCATCATCCAGCTTAATAACATAGCTACCACCTCCGTATTTGCTACTAGTCTGCCCCGTTTGCAGCTATACTTGTAAAGAATTCACAAAAAACAATGTTTAGATGACACTTAATACCAGCTAAATGCCGGATAAATACTGCCAAATTCCTTATAATAATAACAAAAATCATGATTAGGAGGTTCTCATGAGAATTATATTTCGCACTAAAATTATACCTGCTGTTATATGCTTACTGTTAACAGGCTTGCTTTTCAGTGGCTGTTCGAACAACATGTCCCCCGTTGATCCCCAGGGAACTACCCCACCTTCCCCACCTAAACAGACAACAGGTACTCAGGAGCACAAAGTCACCTATAACTACGGCGATACCGGCCCAATCCAACTCTCAGCCAACAATCTGGTGTTAAGCGTAGGTCAAAAGCTAATCCTTACACCAGCCCCAGGCCTTACCAAAAACACCCGTTTTACGTCAAGTGGTGAAAACTTTTTTGGTGATATTATGCAGCAGGAGGGTGACACTGGTACTGGGCAAGTGGTGTTTGTGGCAAAAAAAGCAGGAAAAGGCAAGCTCCAGATTATCCCTAACACCAACGAGACCAGCAGAGCCACTGAGCTGTGGGTTACAGTACAGTAAGTGTAATCATAGCAAACAAAAAGCGCCCACTATCTGCCAATAGCAGCTTAGTGGGCGCTGATCATTTTATTATAGACTTGTTTAGCAACAAGGGTTTAGTTCTTATACCGCTTCTTAATAGCTGTCACAATTGGCACACTGATCGCGGTGGCAATGATCGCCTCCGGAACCCCATTAACTAAGGCGATACCGTAAATCACCTTAGCAGTTGCCGCCAAATCGATGCCCCGCACCTCGGCAAACTGAGCAGCATACAAGACGTAGATCATCGTCAGCACACCAAAGGTATTGGTAAGAGAACCTACCAGGGCTCCTACCCCAATCCGCACTCCTTCATTCTTGGCCCAGGTCCATTTATACGCATAATAGGCAGTAATACCGATAAGTACCCGGGGCAGTACGGAAACCAATGGATTTATAAAAGCAAAAGATAGAATATTGGGTGCAGTCAGGCTTTGGACAATGCTAAATAGACCAAAGAGTAAACCAATCATCGCACCAACAGCCGGCCCCTCCAATATAGCACCGATAATAACAGGGATCTGCATAATTGTCGCCTTAGCCGTAGGCAGTGGAATAAATCCATACCCGGAAAGGCCCAAAATAATTGATATCGCTGACAACATTCCAACAATGGCAATCTGCCGCACACCAAATCTTCCTGTAGTACGTAACGCTTCTGTTTTTCCCATTCCCATTTCTCTTTACCTCCGTTCTTATTCCTTTAGGATATAAGTCGTTTTTTATTAAAGCGCCGCCCTTTCCCTCAGTCTGGTTTCCATTGAATACCAGCTATCTTAATGGGTTTAGTGGTGCTCCGCATACATATTACCACATTTCAAATAAAATTTGTATAGGTTATTTTAACTTTTTTATACTCTGAAAATTCAATAAAAACACACCTCGAAAATATTCTGGGATACTACCGCCTGGGTATCAATAGACAGATCAGATTAACAAACTGATTAAATACCGGCAATACCATAATTGAAGACAGAATATTGAACAGGGTATGAATTACAGCTACCTGCCCACTGAAATCATCGGTAAAAAGCCCGGCTGCTGCAATAAGCCAATGCGTCACCGGAAAAAAAACAATAACCCCTAAAACATTTAACAGAATATGCGACATGGCAACCCGCCTGGCGGCAACAGGTGCGGCGGCACTAAAAACAATAGAGGATACACACGATCCAATGTTATTGCCATAGATTACATATGCGGCTGTATTAATATCAACAAGCCCCATATCAGCAAGCAGCATTAAGAGCACCGTAGCGGCACTGCTGGATTGAAACATCAATGTCGCCAGGATACCGCCCCAAATGCCGTATAGCGGCTGGCAATTAGCCAAAACCAGGTATTCAGCCATCTCAGTCAATTGCGCCAGACTTGAAATACCCTTTACCAGCAAATCTAATCCGGCAAACATACTTAGCAGGCCGGAAAGAGCCAGACCTAAGTAACGCTGTCTGCCTGAGATACTAAGCAGGAGTGAGAGCAGCAGCAAGGGCAGTATAACCTCTAATGGGATCGACAAACTTACCAGTTGAACGGTCGAGCATGTACCAATATTGGCTCCCAGGATTATACCCAGGGCTTGACGAAAAGACATATAATCAGCGCTCACCAGTCCGATTGTAATAAGACAGACAGTTGTGCTGCTTTGAAATAAAGCTGCAGTAATTGTTCCCAGCACCAGACCCCGGCCTGGCGTCTTGGTCAACTTGCCCAGTGCCCCTTGCAACCGGTGCCATAGTGCCTTTTTCAGACCGTAGCGCATGAGAAAAATACCGCCCAGCAGCAGGGCAAGCCCGAGCAGGATATTCAGCATAGTTATACCCTCCGGTTCAGATTTCCGTATTACTACAATATGTTCGAGGGTATTGGCATATGTTTGGTAAGCAGTCCATCTATTTAATTCACTTTACAAAGCATCCTGGGCGCGCTAAAATATACACGCCGTCTCCGGCCTTCAACCCCTGACTGAGGAATATATAGCTAAGGAGCTTGTCTATAGTGCTGCAATCCTGTACTCTCTGCCCGCACTCCTGCCGGGTTAACCGTTTTGCCGGTGAAAAAGGTTTTTGTCAGGCAGGCCTATTGCCGTCAGCTTCCCTTGCTGCCCTGCATCACTGGGAAGAGCCCTGCCTGTCTGCCACTAACGGCGCCGGCACAATATTCTTTGCGTTTTGTAATCTGCGCTGCGTTTTTTGTCAAAATCATAGCATCAGCCAAACCGGCTGTTCCAGGGAAATTACCATCGAAAGATTAGCTGCCATCTTCCTCGAACAACAGGCTCGCGGCGCCCATAACATCGATCTTGTTACTCCTACCCATTACGTTCCCCAGATTATCAAAGCCCTTACCCTCGCCCGCCAGGCCGGCCTTGCATTACCTGTCGTTTACAACTCCAATGCCTATGAAATGCCTGATACCATTGCCTCATTAGAGCGGCATGTCGATATTTTCCTGCCTGATCTCAAATATTACGACAACAGCTATGCGGTGCGGTATTCCGCAGCCCCTGATTATTTTGTCTATGCCAGCCAGGCTATCACCAAAATGGTTGACCTGGCCGGCCCCCCGGTGTTTGATGCTGCCGGTGTAATGCAAAGGGGCGTAATCGTTCGCCACCTGGCCGTGCCGGGGTTACTGTCAGACAGTCGCAATGTCCTTAACTGGCTTTGGCATACTTTTGGCAACACCATCTTTATCAGCCTCATGAACCAATATACCCCACTCTATCAGGCCGCCAGCCATTCTGAGATTAATCGCCGCCTTACCACCTGGGAATACAATAAACTCATCGACTATGCCAGCAGTCTGGGGATTGAAAACTGTTTTATTCAAACAGGAAAAACTTCTTCATCCGATTATGTACCAGTTTTTGATGGCAGCGGCATTTAGTTAAAATAATAGCCTTTGGACATAAAATGAAGCACTTGCACTTGGCAAATGCTTCATTTTATGTTTTCAGCATTGGGACTGGTGTTCTTTATGATAAGCTGCAGCCACAAATAACCCTGCTAAGAAAATAATCCCGCCCAGTACCAGCAGTACTCCCCCCGTAACAAGAAACACCGGTTTAATCCCAATCCAGGAACTAATCGCCCCGCCAATTAAAGGCCCAACCATACTGCCCAGCTGGTTGGCAGTTGTTGTAAGGCCGAAGATACGCCCTTGCGAGTTCGCGTCACTGCATGATACGGCAATCGTATTAATAGCAGGATATACACCGACGATAAATAATCCATAGAGAAATTGCAGTACGCCAAATTTGTAAATATCATCTGCAAAAAATTGACCAAGATTAAAGATACCGGCGCCGAAGAACGCAAGCATCAGTATTCTTAAGAAACCGGTGCGCTGACCCATGCGCCCCCATAACGGAGCCGAGACTGCACCGGCCACCCCGGCCAGACTATACACAATACCTGCAGTTAATATAACCCCTTCTGTGTTTCCTTGTAATTGCACAATGTAAAGTGTAATAAGTGGCTGCAGGATCATACTCACCGCCTGAACCGAAAAAAGCAGCAACAGTACAGCTACTAACTTGCGGTTACCGAAAGCCGCCTTCAGGTCATCCAGTATACGTCCCGGTGACTGAGCCTGGCAGTTTTCAGGCTCAGTCACTAAGCGCCCCACCATCAATGTACCAAGAAAAATAATAAACGCTGCAACCACAAAGGATAAACGCATTCCAAACAGGTGAGACAGAGTCCCGCCTAATACCGGGCCTAAAATCCCGCCAATCAGCAGGGTTGTTTGCATAATCCCTAAGCTAAAGCCCATTTTATCCGGCGGTGTTGACGCCGCCACAATCGCCATCGAAGCCGGAACAAACCCATTGGCAACCCCCTGAAGTATCCTGACAACAAGTAGGTCTACCGGATTTCTGACAAATGCCCCCAGGAGATACACAACAGCCAGGCTAAAGCCTGCCCTCATAATCATCCGCCGTCTGCCGCTTTTGTCAGCGCAGCGCCCCCAGTAAGGGGCCATTACGGCAGCAACTAAAAAGGTAATTGAGAATAGCAGCCCTGACCACATA
>JAQSXM010000133.1 GCA_029256645.1 Sporomusa sp.
TGCAGCCACCTCAATAATCCCGTTCAGCTCACTGCCTAAGACTTCCTGACTAACTACGGTATTAGGGGTAACTATTGCCCCACTGACTACCACACCGCTCTCAATCCGGGCCTGAGGCATTACAACAGTATCTTTAACCCGGGCTCCAGGCCCAATATAAACCCCGGGAAAAATCACCGAGTTTTCTACTTCTCCCATAATAATCGAGCCTTCAGCAATTAACGAGCAACGTGCACGGGCCTCCATTCCCTGATAGTGGGGTGGCAAGCTTAAACTTGGCGAATAAACAGGCCACTCATCACCAGTTAATACGATTTTGGGCTCATCGCCTAATAGGTCCATATTGGCCTCCCAGTAGCTATCTACGGTACCAACATCCTTCCAATAACCACTAAACCGATAGGCATACAAACGCAGCCTGGCGGCTAACATGCCTGGAATTATATCTTTACCAAAATCATGCGTTGATTCTTTGTTGGCGTCATCATACAACAGATATTGTTTTAACACTTTCCAGGAAAAAATATACACACCCATTGATGCCTGATTACTCTTAGGCTGGCGAGGCTTCTCAGCAAACTCGGTGATTCGCCCGCTTGCCGCTGTTTCCACAATTCCGAACCGGTTGACCTCATTCCAGGGTACCTCAATGACACCAAGTGTAACATCAGCCTGACATACCTTATGATAGTCAAGCATCGCGGCATAATCCATCTTATACACATGATCACCGGACAACACAACCACATAACAAGGATCGTAATGATCAATGAACTCCATGTTTTGAAAGACAGCGTCAGCCGTTCCAGTGTACCAATCGCCGCCACTCTCCCGGGCGTATGGCGGCAGAATATACACACCACCATCACGTCGGTCAAGATCCCAGGCGCTGCCAATACCAACATAGGCATGGAGTGTCAGTGGCTCATACTGGGTCATTATACCCACTGTATCAATACCAGAATTGTGGCAATTACTTAAAGTAAAATCAATAATGCGGTATTGACCGCCAAACGGTACAGCAGGCTTGGCCGAATCTTTAGTCAATGCCCCCAGCCGAGTACCTTGCCCCCCAGCCAGCACCATGGCAATCCATTCTTTATTCCCCATATGTCCCTCCTTGAAAGTAGCCCAGATAGCAGATATAACTACCTTATGCAAAAAAAGCAATATCTAGAACAGCTTAATGCCCTTTTGATGATTCTCGCTGCTACTCAAAATGAAAAGCGCCGTTTCTACATCGCAGAAAGGCGCTTTGACTCCGGGTGACTCATGGGGACGGTTCTCTTGAGTCTGATTTTATTTATTACTTATTTCACTGGAGACCCTGAAAGAGAAGACTGGTAGAACAGATAGCTTCTTTGGCTTCTATTACACTAGAGCATATTTGCGCTTTAAGGTGATTTAAGGTAATCTTAGGTATTATCTAGGTAAATAGTCCAATATCAGAGTAAGGAGTGACTCTATTGTTTAACTTTATCGTAGAATATAAATGGATAATCCTATTAGTTTTCGAATTTCTTGCCTGGGTGGCAACCCTCTCCATGTTCTACGCCAGATACAAAATGAGATCTCAGATATGGTTCCGCCTGGCATCGCTAGCGCTAGTTCTTACTGGTGTAATTCCGCAAGTGCTATTAGGTGTAATTAACTTTATCACAACCAAAGAGGTTGATTTATTCACACTCGCAATTGTGCTTTTAATTGTATATGGGCTCACCATCGGTAAAAATCAAGTGAAAGCGATAGATTGTTGGGCACAAAAAAGATTCTCCAGTAATTCAGATGATCACTAACTTGCGCTGCTAACTAATCACCGTTCAATATCTTCTGGTGAATCCGCAATATCTTCTGACCATACGTTGTTCCCGGGACAGCCCATTTGCCGTTCAGTTCAGTCCAGGTACGCGCTTGTCCAAATTTTGCAGTACGTTTGACTAACTCATACCGTGGGTCAACGATTTCCAGCTCGGGAGGCTTAGTTGAAGTATACGCCAGAAGGTGCTGTACCTGAGCTCTAACGCCAACTTGAGCGTTAGGAAACCAAGCACCCTTTACCCCACCACCGGTTGTGCCCAGCCCACAATAATTATTCTGTAGCGGCACAACATCACCGCCATAGCGAAAATGTCCGGTCTCATGGATTGCCTGAGCGAATGCCACGTCAGGCCTGATTCCCTCTAAACGGCTTTCTTGATAAAAATAACTCACAAGTTGTTCAATCGATACTGTTAGTAATGGCATACGGCCTTTTTTACGCAAATAATTGATACATTGCTCCTGGGTAGCCAAAGGCTCTCCCCTAATCGATAAATCTATATTGGACAGTGTCTTCAACTCTATCGGCATGTCCTTCCCCAAAGCAGGGTGAGGGAAAGGGAAAAGCAAAAGCAAAAACAATAAAAATATCAAAATATCAACTCCAAAGTGTTCAATTTAACATAGCTTTATTCATTCCCCCTTAGAAAGACTTTATCCTGCTTGGAGAGTAGCTGATATACTTACTACCCTGGCATTGGACAAGCCGGTCGACTATCCATTCACAAAATCCCATGCTGAAAAACTGACCTACTGTTACCACAACAGTGGGTCAGTTTTTCAGTATGTCTTGTTATACCCATTTTTCCGGATTGAGTTCTGCCAGCTCAGGCAGCACAAACCGTCCGTCCTTACGAACAAGTTTGTCATCAAACCAAATTTCACCGCCACCATAAGCCGGAGTCTGAATCGAGACCATATCCCAGTGAATAGCCGACCTGTTGCCATTAAACGCCGTGTCGTAGGCGTTACCGGGGGTAAGGTGGAAACTGCCGCAGATCTTCTCATCAAACAAGATATCGCGCATGGGATGGTGAATGTACGGATTTAACCCCAGCGCAAACTCGCCAATATAGCGGGCGCCTGCATCAGTATCGAGAATCTGGTTCAATTTTTCGGTATTATTGGCGCTAGCCTCCACTATTTTGCCGTTTTCGAACCGGAGGCGGACATTATCGAAAGCCGTTCCCTGGCAGATTGTCGGGCAGTTATACGCTATAATACCATTGACTGAATCTTTGACTGGAGCGGTAAATACTTCACCATCTGGAATATTTCTCAGGCCGCAGGATTTCATTACCGGTATACCTTTTATGGAAAAATGAAGGTCAGTACCCGGACCGGTAATGCATACCTTGTCTGTCTGTTCTACAAGTTTCACCAGCGGTTGCTCGGCCGCAGCCAGTCTGGCGTAGTCCAGATTGCTGACTCTAAAATAAAAGTCGGTAAACGCCTCAGTGCTCATCCCGGCCATCTGAGCCATAGACGGCCCGGGATAACGCAGCACACACCATTTGGTTTTAGCAATGCGGACATCGGTATGCACTGCCTTCCACCATAGCTGTTGGTACATTTGCGCCTTTTCGGGCGGCAAATCGGACAATTCACTCACGTTATCATAGGCTCTGACAGCGATGTAGGCGTCCATGTTCTGCATACGATCGGCTTCCCAACCGGCAATCAGGTTTATTTGGGGTTCTTCTCCCTCCAGCAGCAGCGCCCGCTGCAAAGCTGCACTCTTAACTGTGACAAAGGGTTTACCGCCTGCCTGGTATGCTGCAGCCACTAATGCCCTGGCAAGATCATGCCCGCCATCAAAGACCTCAATCAGTAATTTTTCTCCTTTTTGCAGGCGCACCGAGTAGTTAATAAGGTTGCCGGCCAATATCTTTCTATACCTTTGGGGGTTACAAAGCTGCCTTGCCGCCCGCGTCCGACTTCGAGCAATTTATCATTCTTTAACAGTTGCATCCGGTAACGGAGCTGTTGCTCAGTTATGTCCCAGCCCCCCGCCTGCATTTGACTGATCACATAATTTCTGCCAACGGCAGACCGGGCTTGTTGTATCGTTTGCAGAATGACTGCTACCTCTTGGATAAAACCTTTACTTACATAAGCCTGATAGACAGTCTCCAGCTCATGGTCTACATGTGCAGTTACCTCCTGGCAACTACTGATTGACCTCTTAAATATCAGATGCTCTGGCAAAACAACATCTTCAACAACATGAGCCAGGTAATGGATGATGTTCTCAAGCTCTCTGATATTCCCTGGCCAGTGATAACCCAGCATGTCATCCAGGCTTTCCTGCGAACACCGGAAAACCGGCCGTTTAAGCTCATTGCAAATTTGTTTAATAAATTCCTGGACCAATAAAGGGATATCTTCTTTGCGCTCACGCAACGCCGGTATATAGATCGGGAGAACATGCAGGCGATAGTACAAATCTGCCCGGAACAATCCGGCCTGTACCATTTCTTCCAAGTTCCGGTTTGTCGCGGCAATAACGCGGATATCTACCGGAATAACGCGATTACCGCCTACTTTCATGATTTCCCGTTCCTGCAGTACCCTTAATAATCTATTTTGAATAACTGACGAAGCATCGCCAATCTCATCCAAAAAAATCGTGCCCTTATGAGCCTGTTCAAACAACCCAATATGACCGCCTTTTTTCGCCCCTGTAAAAGAGCCTTCTTCATAACCGAATAATTCACTTTCGAGCAGCGATTCTGATATAGCGGCAAAATTAACCCCGACAAACGGCTCCCATCTACGGGATGACGCATTATGGATAGCCTGCGCCAATAACTCTTTCCCTGTTCCCGTTTCGCCCAAAAGCAAGACTGTTGAATTGCTCTTCGCCATTTTTCGGGCGATGGTGGACATTTTCTTGAATGATCCGCTGATACCGGCAAGGTCATTAAAGGTATATTTGGCAAAAAGCCCCTTGCTGGTCTGCTTTCTGCGATAATCATGTTCTAACTTATTGATTTCCGATGCTCTGCGGAAAAGAATTAGATAGCCGTAGTTCCGCCCCTCGATCAGAATATGAGTTTTCCGAAAGAAAAAGGTTTGGTTTTCCCAGTTTATTACCTCTTCTTTTTCATAAGGCAATTGGCAGATAATCTGGAAAAACTGAGTTTGTATACATTTAGCTGCTTTTTGGCCTATAATATTTCGGCCTTGTAGATGCAAAATTCCCAAGGCTTTCTGATTTGTAATACGAATGGTATCCTCTTCATCAATGGCAAGTACCCCATCTTCAATTTGATCAACAATGGCTTCAAGGTGGTTTCGCAGCAGATTGGCTTTTTGAATCTCATCACTTAATTCTTTGGTGATGTAGACAACAGAATGAACATAACGCGATGTCAACCTGCGTAAATCCAAGATTCCATATTTGAAGTGGGCATATATTTCAATCCATGTTGCAAAATCAAGGACACGGGAACCAATATCGATCACCTTGGCAATGGTATGTGGTACAAACCTAGCTTCCCCGGGAGTAACTGCAATGCTGATTTCCGGAGGATAAGTCGTCTCTCCAGGATAAAAGGGGTAAAAGTCCAGATCTATTCCTGACTCTTTTAACAGAGCTATCGTCTCAAGAGCGCGCTCCTTACCATCATTGACAAGTAAGACTTTCATCCCGCGCGGGATTTCCAGCACAGCGCGGATATTGGAGTAATTGATAGTTCGCTGGGCTATAATTATCTTTGCGTCTGGGGGAATATAGGGCTTGATGGCAGGAATGATGACATCACTGGATGCTACAATTAAAGAACCGGCAGCTATCGGAAGATAGGCAAGCTGACTAATTGTACGCCCTTCAATATTAAAATCATCTGACATACCAAGCTCATAACATTTGTTGATATTGGCTTGGAGAGTCTGGTCATGTAGTGTAATAAAGGTTATTGTATTTCTCTCCATTAACTAGATGTCCCGCCTTTTACATGTAATACTTTTATATGTATCATTGTACGTAATGTAGTTAAAATCCTTGTTTTCCCCAAAAACGCTTAACCTAATACAACAATAGGCGACTCACTTGAGCCGCCATTGCATCTTCCGGAACTTCAGGGGTGAATCAGTTATGATACAGATGACAAGCCACCTGATAACTGCCTGACATTTGTACCATTTCCGGCCTGTTCACCTTACATACATCCATGACTTTGGGGCAGCGCGGCGAAAACGCGCACCCTTGCGGCGGATTTGCCGGTGACGGCACATCACCCTGCAAAACGACCCGCTCCCGTTTTGCCAGAGGATCTGCCAGCGGTATGGCTGACAGCAGCGCCTGTGTATACGGGTGCCGGGGGTTTTCGTACAAATCCTCGGCAGCCCCAATTTCCACCAACCGGCCTAAGTACATAACGCCAACCCGGCTGCTGATGTGACGAACGACAGACAAGTCGTGGGATATGAACAGGTACGTCAGCCCCAACTGCTCCTGTAAATCCTGCAATAAGTTAATAATTTGCGCTTGGATCGATACATCTAACGCCGAAACCGGTTCGTCGGCAATGATTAGTTTGGGCCGCAGGATGAGCGAACGGGCGATACCCACCCGTTGCCGCTGCCCGCCCGAGAACTCATGCGGATAGCGGCGGCCTTGTTCGGCTGTCAGTCCACACAGTTCCAGTGTTTCGTTCACCCTGCGGCTGATTTCCTGCCTGTCAGTCACACCATGGGCCGGCAGGGCTTCGCCGATAATGTCGGCCACTGTCAGCCGCGGATTTAACGATGCGTATGGGTCTTGAAAAACCATCTGAATATCTTTGCGCTTTCGCCGCATTTCTTCCCGGCTAAGTTTAGCCAAATCGGCTCCATCGAAGTAAACCTTACCTGAGGTGGGTTCTATCAGCCGCAGGATGGTCCGGCCGGCCGTAGACTTGCCGCACCCTGATTCGCCAACAATTCCGAGCGTTTCACCGCAGCGTACTGTAAAAGATATATCATCTACAGCTTTTACATACCCGGTTACCTGTTTCAATAGGCCACCGCGAATTTCGAAATATTTTTTGAGATTCTTAACTTCCAGCAATGGTTCCTGTGCCACCTTGTTCTCCTCCTTTCCCGTACAGCCAGCAGCGACAGGTATGGCTGTCGGCTACCGTCAGCAGCTCAGGATTGTCGAACTGACATTGATCCATAGCATGCAGGCAACGGGGAGCAAACCGGCACCCTGGCGGCATATTTGACAGTGGCGGGACCTGGCCGGGAATCGGAACCAGACGCGCTATCTTCTTATTCGGCCGCGGTATAGATTGCATAAGTCCAATTGTGTACGGATGCCTGGGGTCTTTAAACAAGCTGACTACATCTGCCTCCTCGACAATTTGGCCGGCGTACATAACCAGTACCCGCTCGCACATCTCAGCTACCACTCCCAGGTCATGGGTTATCATAATGATTGATGCGCCTGTTTCCTCGCGCATCTGGCGCATCAAGTCCAAAATCTGGGCCTGAATAGTGACATCCAGTGCCGTAGTAGGCTCGTCTGCAAGCAAGAGTTGGGGACGGCAGGCCAGCGCCATGGCAATCATGACCCGCTGCCTCATCCCCCCCGACAATTGATGCGGGTAGTCTTTAGCCACAGCCTCGGCCCGGGGGATACCTACCTTTTTTAGCATTTCCAGCGTTAGAACTCGCGCCTCTTTACCGCTTACTTGACGGTGCAGTAAGATAGCTTCATCAATCTGCTTACCAACAGTGTACACCGGATTAAGCGAAGTCATAGGTTCCTGAAACACCATAGAAATCCGGTTGCCGCGAATATCATGCATCTCATTCTCTGGCAGCAACAGCAAATCCCGGCCGTCAAACTTGATCATACCGTCAATGCCGGCTGTTGCCTGGGGAAGCAGCCGCATAATCGCAAGCGATGTGACTGACTTGCCACAGCCCGATTCTCCCACAATACCAAGAGTTTCGCCCTCATTAAGGTGAAAAGAGACTCCGCTTACAGCTGTTACAGTCGAATCTTGGCCACGAAATGCAATCTTAAGATTATTTATTTCCAGTAATTTGGCTTTCGTCGTCATCTTTTCCCCCCTCAGTCTACAATCTTACGGTCTAAGGCATCCCGCAGACCATCTCCGAACAAGTTAAATGCCAGGCAGGTAATCAATATCGCCAGGCCCGGGTAAAGCGCCACATGGGGCGCCGACATCAGATAATCTCTGCCTGAACTCAGCATAGCACCCCACTCTGGCATCGGCGGCTGAGCGCCTAGCCCCAGAAAGGACAATGACGCCGCAATCAGAATAGCCGAACCAATCCGCATGGTGAAATATACCAAAGCAACAGAAAAGGTTCCCGGAAAAATATGTTTCCAAATAATCTGCCTGTCAGGAATACCTACCGCTTTTGCGGCTTCGATATACATCATGTTTTTAAGAGCCAGCGTACTGCCGCGAATGATGCGGACAAACTGCGGAACGGTGTAGATAGCCACCGCCACTACTACGTTATGCAGTCCCGGTCCCAAGATGGCGATAATGGCAATAGCCTGCAGGATACCGGGAAACGCAAACATAACATCACAAGTGCGCATAACCAATGAATCGTATCTTCCGCCATAGTAACCGGCGGTAAGGCCAAAGAAAGTACCAATCAGCGATCCTAAAAAAACTGAACTTAAGCTTACCGTTATGGAAATGCGCGTCCCATGGATAATCCGGCTCAATATATCTCTGCCAAATTCGTCCGTACCTAGTAAATGCTGAGCTGATGATGGCTGTAATAATGCGTTATACTCCGGCTTGATTGGATCATAAGGAGAAATTACCGGCCCAGCGATGCTCACTAGGAATAGCACTGCAAGAACAAAAAAAGCGGCAATGGCCAGCTTCTGGCGGGAAAAGCGGCGAATGAATTGCTGGATGGGTGAATCGGCCGGCACCGGAGTAAGCGCACGCTGAGCTGTACTCACAGATGTAACAGATTGCGTCATGAGTTCCCCTCTCTTTCCTCTTTAATTATATAGTGCATTAAAGAATTTAGCGCCAGGGATTCGCTAAAATCCGAGGTCAAGCACCAGCGGTGGAGCGTTGGCTAATCCCGGGAAACAGCAATTCTTTAATGCGTCCTATATATCTAGCCGGATCTGCGGATTTAAGACAGCATAGAGCACATCCACCAACAGATTGATCACCATGAATTGGATGGCAAATAACAGCATCTCGGCTTGTATGACCGGATAGTCCCGCATGCTGACTGACGTAATTAGCATATTTCCCATCCCCGGCCATGAAAACACCGCTTCCACCACCACCGAGCCGCCAAGTAAAAAACCAAACTGTAAGCCGGTCATCGTGACCACAGGCAAGAGCGCGTTCCGCAAAGCGTGCAACCACACAACGCGCAGTTCTTTCGCACCTTTAGCTCTGGCAGTGCGCACATAATCTTCGCCCAATGTTTCCAGCAGGCTGGAACGCGTAAACCGGGCAATAATAGCAGCCACCTGAGACCCTAATGTAATGGCAGGCAGGATGTAATGTTCCATAGAATCATTCCCTCCTGACGGCAGCCATCCCAGCTGCACGGCAAACAGTTCAATCAGCATCAGACCCAGCCAGAAGGAGGGCATGGAAATACCGGTAGTCGCAGCAAACATAGTGAACTGATCTTGCCATTTCCCCCGATTGGTGGCTGCAACCACCCCGAACAGCATACCGGCGGCAATAGCCCAAACCATACTGATAAAACTAAGTTCCAACGTCGGCATGATCCGGTCGGCAATCATATCCATGACAGGCTCGCGCGTCCGGAAGGAACGACCCAAATCACCCTGCACCGCCCCTGATAAAAACTGCCAGAATTGCTCGTATATGGGACGATCCAGACCAAGTACGGCCCGGGTATTCTCAACATCTTGTGCTGATGCTTCAGGGCCGGCGACAATCCGCGCCGGGTCCCCCGGAATCATATGCAAAAACAAAAAAATGACCACCGATACGACCAACAAAATTGGGGCCATCGCGGCTAAACGCCGGGCAATATAGATCAGCACTTACCCTTCCTCCTTGCTATAAGGTGTATAAGAGAAACTGGCCCAAGGCATCCCTTGGACCAGCCGGATTATTTGAACTCAGCATGCACAACATCTTGTGTGGCATCCGGAAGCACATAAACGCCGGAAAGGTTCTTGCGTTTCCCTACTAAATTGTCAGGCACAGTCAGGAACACCCAGGGGGCATCTTCAACGATTACCTTCTGGGCCTCAGCATAGGCGTTTAAGCGTTCTTTTTCATCCCCTGATTCCAGGCCGGTTACAACGTATTTGTCCAGTTGGTCACTGACATAAAAACCAGAATTAAAACCGGCAGTCGGGAACATATTTTTGGACAGCAACGGGCGAATACCCCAGTCAGCTTCACCGGTTGACGGTGACCAGCCGCTAACTGCTGCCTGCAATTTGCTTTCTTCCGGCTTTAATGACAGTTGGTTAGTCAACGTAACAAATTCCATTTGCTGAATTGTTGCCTTTACGCCAATGATTTGCCATTGCTGCTGAACAAACTCGGCAATCTTGGCCCTGATAGTATCATTAGGTGTCCAGAGGGTAATCTCAAAACCATTGGGTAAGCCGGCTTCTGCCAGCAGTTTTTTGGCTTTTTCTACATCATAAGCATACATCTGCTGTTTTTGGAAGCCCCATACCTTGGGTGCAATCGCCGATTCAGGGGCTGACGCGAAACCTCTGTATACTACTTTGTTCAGTGCGTCTTTATCCACAGCATAATTCAAGGCCTGACGGACGCGCTTGTCGTCAAAAGGCTTTTGGTTTACATTAAAAACAACATAACGTATGATCGTAGACTGGGCCTTGTCAACAACAATATTGCTGTCACCTTTTACACTCTCAGTTTGCTCCGGGGGCAGCGGGTAGATAAACTGCGCTTCCCCGGTCTTCAGCATAGCTATCCGGGAAGCAGTTTCAGGCACAGGCTTGAAGGTAATTTTCTCAACTTTGGCGGCATTGGCCTTATCCCAGTAACCGTCAAACTTTTTGACTACTACATATTGCCCGTCTTTCCATTCGACGAACTGGAACGGGCCGGTGCCGACCGGATGACGGTTCAGGTCCTTGCCATACTCCTTGATGGCTTTCGGAGAAATCATCAGACCTGCGGGATGAGCGAAAGCCTGAACGATCGGGGCAAACGGTTTATTGAGGACAATCTTAACGGTATATGGATCAATAATTTCCACATGATCAATCGCTGCATATAAAGAGGCCCGCTTCAGTTTGTTGGCAGGATCTTTTAAGCGGTCAATATTTGCTTTGACGGCATCGGCATTAAAATCGGTGCCGTCTTGGAATTTGATCCCCTTTTTCAGTTTGAAGGTAAGGCTTTTGGCATCCTTGGCCAGTTCCGGCATAGCCTCAGCCAATACCGGTATAACCTGCATATCTTTGTCAAAGCCAAGCAGACCTTCGTACATGGTCTTTTGAATCCCATAAGCCAAGGTGTCTTGGGTATCATGCGGGTCCATGGTCGTCGGATTGGCTTCCTGCCCCACAACCAGTTCATTCGGCTTTTTATCGCCGCTGGCGGCTTGATTAGACTTTGAGCAACCAGCCAACAGCACACTGAGAGCTACCATACCTATAAATAGCAGACGAAATACTTTTGACATCTTCATTTCATTTAACCTCCTTATGTACTATGACTTACTATGTATACAGGTCGTCGTTTCCGCATTCCTCCTTCAGCCTATCCTGTTATCAATAAATAAAAAGAGCCCTCGATTATCTCGAGAGCTCCCTTGCTCTCGTTCGGTATAACAGGGAGAACGGTATTAATTTAATCA
>JAQSXM010000134.1 GCA_029256645.1 Sporomusa sp.
GCGCAGAGAAAGGGCAGTAAGGTCGCCCTCATTGCCCTGCGAAATTTCCCAAAAGTGCACCACCTTAGGAGTCAAAGAATCGTCACCAGACTCATACATTTTAAATAGTTATTTTTTTAACAAATCTCTTAATATTTCTAATCCCATTACCAACTCATCTAATGTTTTAGGGGCGCAGATTGCAAGCCGTACCGCTCCAACGGGAACCTCTTTTCCGATGGCAAAACGTTCGGAACCATAAACATATACTCTTCTTTCCAAAGCTATATGTTCAAATTTTTCACTGGTAATACCATGAGGTAAAATTAGCCATCGGTGTAAGCATTTTTCCTTCCCCCGAACATCAAAGTCTTTCAAATATTCATCAACTAATTTATTGCGCATTTCAAGTCCTCTTTTTCAGGTTTCCAATAGACTATCCAACTTTCTCGAAACAATAATTCAGGAAGCCAATTCCATTAAGAGTGCTGATTGAGAAAGATGGATATTGTATAACGCAGTATCTAAATCTTTTTGCAATCAGTTTGACTGCTCATTTTTTGAAGCAAGGAAATCACTTCATCTTGCTCGGCCCACCAATGGCGACGTGATGTTTGCGGCACCCTACATCCACGCCGACCAACAGGTGCTGTTGCTCCATGTACAATCCTCCCTTTTGTGGGGACACCCCGTTGTTATCCAACATCACGTCTACTAACAGAGCCACTTCCCGCAGGATGGCATCATCCCGGTAAATGTTACGGATAACAACAAAACGAGCTACTAACCCCCACCAGCCACACCCTCGTCTGTTTTCAATATATCATCTTCTCACGAGTGTCACTACCAATTTCCATGGTAGACCCCAAAGACACCCCCAACAAGAATTTTGGCAACTTGAATAAAAAACATTGCAGGAACTCGAAGTTCTAAAGCAATAACTTTATTTTTATATTTCTACGCGTTCTTTTAAATTGCGGCTATTTAACTGAAAATTTATTTTTTTTTAGTTTTAAATAGATCATTCTATAAACCCACAACGCATTTACAAGTAATAGTGCTCCTGTAGAGAAAAATACATATTCAATCCCCAAGAACGCTGTCACTTGTCCACCCAATACCGCCCCGCCAAATCCGCCTAAATGTTGAGCAGCCTGGTTATAGCCAAAAGCGCGACCTGCAATTTCATCAGGCGTACTTCTTTTAACCAAAGTGTTAATTGCAGGTAACAGTCCAGCCGTAGCCAGCCCTAGCAAAAAACGGAGTATGCCTAATTGCAGAGGATTTTCTACAAAAGCCTGTGGAAGAAAAAGAATTCCGGAAACAAGTAGTGCCGCCAAAATTACCTTATGAGGTCCAATCTTATCTGAAAGCTGTCCCAGCCATGGGGCAGCTACCACGCTTCCGAGTCCTGAGGCTGCTACGACTGCGCCTGAAATAAGTGCAAGATGAGCCGTGTCCTGAGATAAACGGGCGATGTAAAGGGTGATAATCGGTTGTATCGACAAAAGGGCTAATTGAACAATAAATGTTGTGATGAACATGGCTATCATCAGTCTAGGATTCGGAATAAGGATCCAAATTTCACGCAAATTAGGTATCCTTTTATCCATTACAGTAAATTGCTCTTTTACATAAATAAGGGACGCTATGAAAGCTCCTAAAGCAAATACACCTATAGAAAGAAATACACTGCGGATCCCTAATGTCTCTGACAAAAACCCGCCAATCAAAGGCCCCATTAAGGTGCCAGCAATTTGTCCCGTAGAAAGCGTTCCTAATGCCCAACCAACCCGTTCTTTGGGGGTTTGTGTCGCAACTAAAGCTATTGCGGCTGAAATATATCCAGAGAGAGCGCCTTGTAACATTCGTAATCCCACTAATTGATAGACGTTTTGTACGTAAGCCATAAAAATTACGATAATAGCCAGCCCGAAACTGGAACGAAGAAGCATTGGTTTTCGCCCGTACCTATCTGCGGCTTTTCCCCAAATTGGAGAGAAAATTGCTAGACTTAATAAATTAATGCCAAGCGCTATACCGGACCACTGTGCAATTTCTTCAGTACCTTGGACACCAAGTTGTTCAATAAAAAGCGGTAAAATCGGAGCAACCTGGTTATTTCCCGATGCTATGAAAAATGCACTAAACCAGCAAACCAATAAATTTTTTTGCCAAAATTCCATCAAGAATCCGCCTCATCTAATCAATATATTAATACCTGTGATGTTTATTTTTTTTATTATTCAAATAAATCTTATCACCTTTCAGCAATAAGGCGGCCCTTAGCACATGATTCCGTGCTTTTTTTGCTCTAGTCCGAGATGCTTAAAAGTATCGGGAAATTAAGTGTATGATGGTTGGATAAAAAGCAACAACACTCACCACTCGCGCCAACTGCAGAACAACTACTTTTGACGTATCGCCTCCCATTTCATGAGCAATCATCGTCATTTCACTGAGACCGCCTGCCGAAGTGGCAAATAATGAGGTGGGCAGAGCTATGCCGCTGAATTTATACATAGATACACCTAAGACAATATTCAGACACAAATAAGATAGAATAACGACAAAAATAGGCCAAAACGAGCTTTGAATCAAAAGAACATCCTGCAGCGTAAACTTGATACCAATGAGAGCTCCGGCCAGTACCTGCGCCAAGCGGCGCAGCTTTATCGGCATATACCCCTTATAAGTGGTGACATTTAATATGGCCACCGCAAGCATGGAAAAAGTCATCGTACCAGCAGGGACGCCTGACATGTATCCGACAAGGCCAGCGAATACCCCAACCATCAGAGTAAGTATCATATTCTTCATGTCACCCTTACGGACAAGATTCCGCCTGTAAGCAGGCTGATGCTCCCCTTGACTTACTGATATCGAAGGTGAAGATTTTTTTTCAAATTTAGCAATGCAAAACTTCAACATCATAGGAGTAAAACTAACGACCGCAATAATACGCAGCAGTTGGACCGATGCCACTGCTGAGGTATTTGCACCCATATCAGCAGCTAGCAGAATCATATCCATCAGCCCTCCTGGTGCGGTCGCAAAGAGAGCTGTTATCAAATCAATTTCAGTAAAATTGCTGAGGAAAGCGCTACTGACGATGTTGAATAAGGACATTGTAACTACCAAAAAGATTGCTGGTTTAAGAATCTGTCTAACTTCGAGTATATCTGCGCGGGTAATAGTAGATCCTATATAAGCACCAGCCAAAGATTGACTAATAATTTTGACTTCCTTCGGGAAATTGGCATTACCTGTAAACACGTTGAGTATGGCTACGGCAACAAGGGAGCCTATAAGCGCTCCGGCGGGAAACTTCAACCGGTATGCTATTACTCCTCCTATAAGTCCGGCGGCTAACGTTATTAGTAAATGTATAGTTGTCACATAACTCCTCCTGAGCTCTCGCTCCCAACTGGGACACTGAGACCAATATATAAACTTGACACGGTCAAGGTAATATGCTCACTTTATTTACTATATTAACATAGTATTCAAGCTTAAATGACCAAAACCCTTGACTTTTCAAGGGTTTTTGCCTTTGTGCGATGTACTATGTTAGGGATAGTGCTGTTTTCTTAGTAGTAGAGTTCAAGACCCACAACAGTTTTGGTGTCGCTCTTGGGCGCTCCTACATTTTCTTGTAGATCACTATAATTAGCATAGAAAAGCATATTCTTCTCTAACATGTGCTGATAACCAATTGTCCAACCTTTAAAATTATCGGACCCGACAAGACCAAAGCCTTTCATTTTACCTTCCCCATAAGCGGGAAGAGAATCTGGTTCTACCTTGAAATAAGAGAAAGATATACCTTGATCATGAGCGACTAGCGGTTTAACCACCTTTTCCCATCCATAAAGCATTTTTTTCCGCATACCGCTTTTCCAGTTGTAATCAATCTGAACAACAAAAGCTTTAGGATCATTAGTTGCATCAGATTCTACATAGCTGCCAATGAGGTTTAAGCCTTTTGCCACTTCATAGGAGAACCCGACTTCATTGAATTCTGTAGTTTTGTCTAAAACTGAGTTCTTCTCGGATTGAAAAGCGCCAACATTGAAAAGGAATTGATCGTTAGCAGTATAGTCGACGTTAATACCCTTTACATCAATTTCCGTGGCTTCTGATAGGTAGTAGCTTGTAACAAGGGCTTTCCCCAACTTATTTTTCAGCAATACCCCATCATTATTATCGGTGTCAGCAAAGGCAAAGCCTCTACCAATTGCGAGCGGTTGACGTCCAACAGTCAGTACGCTGTCCTTGCCAACTAAGTCTCTAATATTGATACCGGCACGGGTAAATGCCATTGCGTTATTTCCTGCACCAGTCTCGCCCATCTTGTTTCCTGCTTGAATCCGGGCAAAGTAATCAATTTGATCATTAAACTTCGCATTCATATGAAGCCTTTGGCGCCATTCAAACGCTTTAGATCCTGAATGAGCATCGCTGTCAAGCTTAGCGTATTCAAACAGTGTTTCACCATCGAATACTATCTTGCCAGCTTTCTTCTCTAATTTATCAACACGTGCATCGAGTTTGTTCAGTTCTGCCGCGAACTCCATAGCCAATTTGTTGATAGTAGCTTGCACCTGAGCATCAGCCTTGTCCGCCTTAGTCATAGCATTAGCGACGAGTTGTGCCATCTCATAACGGGTCATAGTTTTTTCACCACGGAAGGTTTTGTCGCCATAACCATCAATGATGCCAGCTTTAGACAATTCGGAAACTGCGTCATACGCCCAATGCTTGGCCGGAACATCTGCGAAAGGGTTTGGAGCTGCAAAGGCAGTACTAGCGATATTGATCGCGACAATAAGAGACAGGGCAGCTATGGCATTTTTTCCCATTAGTTAGTCCTCCTTAAATTTTTATTTTGTCTGTGAGATACCCTAATATACGATCAAGTCCTATTTATGCGCGAAGCGGAAACAGTCCAGTCAGTATTGCGAAAATAATCGCAAGTACAGTTATAATCGACACATACTTAAAAGTAAATCCCCAATAGTCCTTAAGTTCTCCTCCCAGTAAAGCGATGGCAAGGTACGGGACATGTGAAACCGGTTGCAGCGATTGACCTAAGTTTTTTCCTATCAACATTGCCTGCCCCATCATTTCAGGAGTGATACCAAATGATTGTCCAACTTTTATAAATAACGGTACAATTCCGAAAAGAAAAGCGTCAAAGCCGATCATAATGCCCAGGGGCAAGCTGATAAAAGCCATGATTACATGAAGGTATGGTCCAGCGGCATCAGGAATGGCCTTCAGTATCAAGCCCGCCATTTCTTTTAGCATGGGGGTTTCATTTAACATGCCCACCAGCATACCAGCTGCCAACATAATGGAAACGACGGTGTAAGGAGGCATGGAATGCCTTTGAATGGCGCCGCTCTGTTCCTTAAGACCTTTGAAATTTACTAACAAAAGGATGCCAGTGCCGATCATAAAGATATGAGCCATCGCTATCTTCCCAGTAAACAGTAATGCTATCATGGTAAAAGTCAGGCCCAAGTTAAAGTAGGTACGCGCTTTAGAAACCTTTAGTTCAAAATCCGGTTTGTCAGTATTCGCAGCCGTGGCAGCTATTTCTTCAAAAACGCCAAGACCTGCCGTAATTCGTTTCTGTTCCACCCTTGCCAAATGGACCGCAAGACCAATACCTGCTACAACTAAAAATAATTGCGTCGGTACCAGATGTAACCACATCTGGTGAGGGTCAAGACTGGTAACCGCCGCAAGCCGCATCAGAGGGCCGCCCCATGGGGTCATATTCATAATACCGCCACCTAAAGCCACTAGGGTAAACAAGACTTGCATTCTCATACCCATTTGTTTGTAAATAGGAATCATGGCAGGCATTACAATTAAAATGGTAGCCGTCACACTTCCTTCGATATCTACTATGATGGTCATTAGAAATGTAGCAACAGTAATACCGATAAGACTACCACGCGCCTGGCGAACAAGAAATTTGATCAATGGGTTAAAAGTCCCCAGTTCACCGAGAATACCGAAATACAATGCAGAGAAACAAGCAATTGTAGCTGGATTCATGCAAGTAGCAATGCCTTTTTGCATAATCTTTCCTAGATCAGCAACAGAGTAACCGAGAATTAAACCAGCAATAACTGGTAGTGTTACAAATAAAGGAATAGGACCTGCCTTACCTTTTAGCAGCATGAACATTAAAATGCCGATCATGATATAACCTACAATTGCATAATAGATAGGATCCATTTAACCACTCCTTTAATAATTTAATACCACTATAGTGCGACAGCCGCCCTGTCACTCGATTAAAGCTATTAGTCGAAAACCACCACCTTTTTCTGAAGCAGGATCTCTTCCGCCCACCTTTTATCACCACAGCGGTTTTGGCTAATTTCTTCCTGTTCTTCTTTGAACTTCCTTATCGACAATTCAGCGAGCTCAGGGGCATCTTCAGGCCGAATAACAACGACACCATCCATATCGCCAACAAGAATATCGCCAGGCATAACGACTTGACCGCCGCAGCATATAGGAACATTGATTTCCCCTGGACCGTTTTTGTAAGGGCCCTGAGGAGTTATGCCGCGGGCATAAATAGGAAACTCCAACGCTGAAATGGCATCGTAATCACGCATGCAGCCGTCTACTACAAAACCACCCAAGCCTCTTTTCATAGCAGTTCTGATCATCATCTCGCCTGCGAGTGAGTGTTCTAAATCACCTTCTCCGTCCACTACGATGATATCTCCGGGCTGTGCCAGTTCTAACGCCCTATGAAACATTAGATTGTCGCCCTGAGGGGCCTTTACAGTGAACGCAACTCCCAATAGAGGTACCTTATTTAGCGGTTTTATCTGGCGTCCAATGCAGTAGAGCCTCCCCATATTGTCCGCAATATTGCTAGACGGCAGCCCGCGAAATTTCTCTATAAGTTCTTGTGGTGGTCTTTGGATATTGTTGCAAATTCTAAATCCAATCCCTCTTGACATAGTGTTCTTCCTCCTTTAGCAGGCAAATTAGCCTCACTTCGTGCTTTTTTATTCGTAAACTACTACTTTTTTCTGAAATAGGATTTCCTCGTATTTTTTGCTATTGCCAAAGCGATCTTCTCTAATTTTTTGCTGTTCCGCGTTGAACTTCCTTATGGACAATTCAGCGAGTTCAAGAGCATCCTCAGGCCGAATAACAACAATCCCATCCATATCGCCAACAAGAATATCGCCAGGCATAACGACTTGGCCGCCACAACATATGGGGACATTGATTTCCCCTGGACCGTTTTTATAAGGACCTTGAGGAGTTATGCCGCGGGCGTAGATAGGAAACTCCAACTCTGAAATGGCATCGTAATCACGCATGCAGCCGTCTACTACAAAACCACCCAAGCCTCTTTTCATAGCGGTTCTTATCATCATTTCGCCTGCGAGAGAGTGCTCTAAATCACCTTCTCCGTCCACTACGATGATATCTCTGGGCTGCGCCAGCTCTAACGCCCTATGAAACATCAGATTGTCTCCCTGAGGAGCCTTTACAGTAAATGCAACTCCCAATAGAGGTACTTTATTTAGCGGTTTTATTTGGCGTCCAATGCAGTAGAGCCTCCCCATATTGTCCGCAATATTGCTAGACGGCAGCCCTCGAAATTTCTCCACAAGTTCTTGTGGTGGTCTTTGGATATTGTTGTAAATTCTAAATCCAATCCCTCTTGACATAATGTTCTTCCTCCCTAATAGTCGATTTTGTTTTCGCTGTACTTTGAGGATCTCAATCCCTTTTGGATACTGTATACCTCCTTCTGGCAGTCACTTGCTTTTATGACAGATCAATCCAGCCTCGATTAAGTTCAATTAACTTCTACAGATCTGTTGGAGCATTTATTCATAACTGGGAGGCTGAGCATTACATCCGTGTATCAAGCAACGCTACATTAGGTTGATGATAATTATGTTATAGTCAGATTAGTATAAAAACAAGCGAATTAATTTTATATCTATTATTACTATTTTTGATAATCGACCGCGACAATTCATCTTCAGAACCCCAAACTACAAAATATTTTGAAAAGTACGCAGGATTTTATCCACCACGCATGGAAATGAATTGAACAACTTAAACACGTATTTGCAATTAACAGTATTAAGTGCCGCATAATTGCCATGTATGTAAATGGAGGGTGATTTCTCATTGTATGACCTGGGTCTAGAAGCATTTTTAGCGGTGGTTCAAACCCACAATATGAGTCGGGCCGCAGCGCAACTTAACTTGGCACAAGCCACTATCAGTAAACGATTGCAGGTATTAGAGCAGCAAATTGGTGTAACGCTGTTTGAACGTGGGCCTAGAATTAAATTAACACCTGCCGGAGAGGCATTTATCGATTTGGCAGAACGCTGGGCCTCTCTCAAGCAACAAATAGAAACCTTCCACGTCGATGGCCCTAAACTTGGGTTATCTATCGGGATAATATACAGTATTGTTCACTCAGTTTTCCCACCATTGTACAAAACACTGTGCCGCCACCAGCCAAAAATCAAGCTAAGAGTTATAACATCACATTCCGCAGA
>JAQSXM010000135.1 GCA_029256645.1 Sporomusa sp.
TCGCATCACTGAAAACACTCCTTTCTTTTAAAATTATACTTTCCAATATTAAAACCGCTTAAACAGGGAATTTCAAACAAAAAAATCGACTGAACTTATATCAGTCGATTTGGAGTGAGTTTTGAGTGACTATTCCTATAATTACCGTCGGACTTTCTGCAACCTGGTTACTAATACTAATCGCTTTTTTTAGAATTGATGCCGTCTGATTCAATTTTGACTCAACATTACTATATATCATTGCTAAGGGCTGACCAATACTGATAGGTTGACCAATCCTGCATTTAATAACTACTCCTGCAGTTAAGTCAATTGCCTGCCCTTTATATTCCCTGCCTGCCCCCAGCAGCATTGCTGCATAACCAATCTGGGCGGCATTGATTTCGTTGACAAAACCATGAGAATCACTGGTAACCTCCAGGGCAAATTTGGCCTGCGGTAATTTTGCGGGATGATATAATATAGCTGCATCCCCGCCTTGAGCGACAATAAATTCACCGAATTTAGCAAGCGCCTGTTTATTATCAATCAGTGTTTCCAGCTGCTGGCGTGCAGCCTCTGTCGTAAGCACTTTCCCACCCAGTACCAGCATATGCGAACCAAGTGTCAGACAAACCTCTCTAAGGGCTGATTCACCTCGTCCTGACAATACCTCAATAGCCTCTCTAACCTCTAAGCTATTACCGATAGCTGATCCCAGCGGTTGCTCCATACTCGTTAATATCGCAACTGTTTCCCGGCCCACAAGCTGGCCAATACGTACCATAGTCTCCGCTAATTTAATAGCGTCGGCTTGGTTTTTCATAAAAGCACCGCTGCCAACTTTGACATCTAATACAATTTTATCAGCACCAGAGGCAATCTTTTTACTCATGATTGATGAGGCGATCAAGGGGATACTCTCGACAGTCGCGGTCACATCCCTGAGTGCATACAACTTACCATCAGCCGGTGCGATAGTGGCAGATTGTCCGGTTATTGCAATATTGTAGTTTTGCAGATTAACGATAAATTCATCACGTTCCAGCGTAGCCTTAAAGCCCGGAATAGCTTCCAATTTATCAACGGTACCACCGGTAAAGCCTAGTCCCCGGCCTGACATTTTAGCCACTGGTACCCCTGCAGCTGCAACCAGGGGTGCCAGTATTAGCGTAGTAGTATCGGCTACCCCGCCGGTACTATGTTTGTCCACCTTTATTCCGGCGACTTGACTTAGATCCACCATCTCGCCAGAGGTTGCCATTGCCAGAGTAAGAGCAGCTGTTTCCCGATCTGTCATCCCCTGAAAGTATACAGCCATCAACCAGGCCGCCATTTGGTAATCGGGTATTTCCTCTGTGGTGTAGGCTTTAATCAGGTCTGCAATTTCGCTGTCTAGAAGTTCTAAACCATCTCTTTTTTTGGTAATAATGTCAATAGCACGCACTAGTTTCACCTCAACAGGTCGTTTAAAAAACTTTGCCCAAAAGCCAAGGGTTGCAAGTTAAAGTTGGCAGCGACAGTGGCCCCCATATCGGCAAACGTTGATCTTACCCCTAAATTAACGCTTGGTGGTCTTTGGACCAAACCCTGGTGATAAGCCAAAATCGGCACATACTCCCGGGTGTGATCAGTACCCGGGACCGTGGGGTCACAGCCGTGATCGGCTGTTATGATTAATAAATCACTGGCAGATAATTTAGATATAAAGGAACCTAATGCAGTATCAAATTCTTCAAGCGCCCGGGCATAACCTGTTACATCGTTGCGATGTCCGAAGATGCTGTCAAAATCAACCAAATTGGCCATAATTAAACCATCCGGCAAACTCTGTGCGGCCAAATTTGTTATAATCTCCATACCGTGTTTATTAGATCTTGTCGGGTAAGATTGAGTCAAGCCTCTATTGGCATAAATATCAGCAATTTTACCAATGCCAATGACGGCAAAACCGGCCTGCTTCAGTACATCAAGCACTGTTGCTGCCGGCGGCTCCAAGCTATAGTCGTGGCGGTTGGCAGTCCGGGTAAAACTGCCAGGTTTACCGGTAAACGGTCTGGCGATAATCCGGCCAACAGCATGTTTTCCTATGCACACTTTATTTCTGGCAGTTTGGCATAACTCATATAGCCGTTCAAGAGGAATAATTTCTTCATGGGCGGCAATTTGAAAAACACTGTCAGCCGATGTATAAACTATCGGCCGGCCTGTAAGCATATGTTCTTCTCCCAGCTCGGCAATAATTTCGGTTCCTGATGCGGCTTTATTGCCTAAAGGGCTAAATCCTGAATAAAATTTAAACTTTTCAATAACTTCAGGCGGAAAACCATCTGGATAAACGGGAAAAGAGTTAAACAACGGGCAACAGGCTAATTCCCAGTGACCACTGGTAGTATCCTTGCCTTTAGATAATTCAGCCATTTTACCGAAAGCTGCCGTTGGGTGGGAAACTGGCCGAACACCGGCAATGGGTTCAATTAATCCAAGCCCCATATCTGCTAATACTGGTAATTTAAGTCCACCCTTGAGTTCTGCAATATGTACTAATGTATTGGCGCCGGCATCGCCATATTCAGACGCATCAGACATTGCTCCGATACCCACACTATCAAGTACAATAACAAATATTCGTTTGAACAATCTTATGGCTCCTCTGTAAATAATCTAACCTTATTATGCACGAGGATGGGTCTTATCATATACTTCCTTTAACCGGTTTTTAGTTACATGGGTATAAATCTGGGTAGTCGATATATCGGCATGCCCCAGCATCTCCTGTACAGAGCGTAAATCTGCTCCGTTTTCCAGAAGGTGTGTAGCAAATGAATGGCGTAAAGTGTGTGGGGTTATCTCTTTGGTAATGCGCGCTTCCATGGCATATTTTTTAATGATTTTCCAGAAGCCTTGCCGAGTCAGTCTGTTGCCATGATGATTTACAAACAGCGATGATTCCTCATAAGTACGCACTAGCTTTGTACGGCCCTTGCTAATATACTCCTGCACGCATTTGGCAGCAATTGAGCCTAGTGGTACAATACGTTCCTTAGCGCCTTTGCCGTAACACTTAATATATCCCATATCAAGGTTTACATCAGAAATGTTAAGGGATATTAGTTCCGATACCCTGATGCCGGTTGCATATAATAATTCGAGCATAGCTTTGTCCCGAAGACCAGTAGGCTGAAAGGTATTGGGCTGTTTTAACAATTCTTCCACTTCAGCGATAGAAAGAATCCGAGGTAATTTTTTCTCTAGTTTGGGAGATTCCAGATTTACGGCAGGATCTTTTTCAAGATGTCGTTCCCGAACAAGGTATTGATAAAAAGATTTTATCGCAGCAAGATTACGTGATATAGTTGAAACAGCCCGCCCCTTTACCTGGAGGCTGTTAAGATAACTCAGGATGGTGTCACGGTTAGAATTCCGTAAAAAATCTAATTGACTATTTTGCAAATATGTTTGAAACTGCCGTAAGTCCCGCCCATAGGATTCTAGCGTATTTTGAGCCAACCCCCGCTCGACTGCAAGATAGTTAATAAATTCATTAACATACGATTCCATTTTATTTTACCACCCTTTTTTCTTCCCAGATTTCTAGCCCACATTTACAGTATCTGGTCTAGCTATTTTATTCAACATGAAGTTTACTTTTCCTTTATTTGTCTATAATCTTTTGTAAAGTTTTAGTGTTTTTTTGTTAATGACTGCAAACTAATGTCATACTGTGAGTTTGACATGTTGGCAGGATTCATAACTCGTAGTGGTTTCTCCAACAAATGCTGGTCACGCATTTTTAGTCCGGGATTATTTAACTCCCAAAACATTGTCATTAATTTGGGTAGAATATAGAAGATAATAAGCGTTAATAGGACGATTTTTATATATAACTTGGACTTTTTAATGATACTGCGTAAAGAAAACGTCACTACCATGCGCCTCTACTTCCCTCCCTCCCCTTCACTATGGGTCCTGTCTCCGGCTTAACTTAATATCATACATATTCGTTAAATATCAGGTTTATGCGTAATTTAAAATTCAATCACATTAAATAAAGAAAGACTGCAGAATTCATGCAGCCTTTCTCTACTACTTCACAATTATTTGCGCCACTGTTTTCATAAATACCGGCGAAACATATACCTCTACCAGAGCTGCGCCAACCATAACAAAAAGCATAGTTAAACAAAAAACCGAATAAGCAATCGAATTATAAAATAAGTTAGCTTTATTTTTATTACGTCTCACCAACATCAATGAGAATGTTGTTGCAGAAACACCTGTCGCTAATATTGCCGGTACTGCAAGAAAATTATGAGGGAGCACTGAAACAAGGGCAAATAATAAACCTTTCATTATGTATTCATTGACCAAAAAACCAACAGTAAAACCGATAACAAATCCCCGCAAACAAACCATGAACAAGACAAAGGGGATACCAACAATTGTAAAGCCTAATAGCCACATAATAACGATTACTTTAATGTTGCTTACCATTACCCCGAATAATAGGGCTTGAGTATCGCCTGCTGTATTCTGAGGCTCAACCAATCCTTGAAAGAAAACCCGTAAGTAACCGACAAGCTCAGCTTTTTGTTCATCAGGTAATGTCTTTACAGCCATAGCTCCAATAACTATCCCGATAACAAAAATAAGAATCATAAAAAAATAAGCAACAATATTTGCACGGACATAATCGGCAGCATTCTTGCGAAGCAGTTTTAGCATGCATGTACCTCCTGGCCAGTACCTGCTAAAATATATGTCCTGCTAACACTATTTAGACCTATTTGTCCATTATATTTTTAACCAACCTGCCGTAAATACCGCCGCCACCTGCGGCAATAGCGACCGTTCCTGCCCGGGCGCTGGTAATAAAATCAGCTATTTTATTACCAGCGGCTTTGGTTAATTCACTATGATTGGCATAGTGTACAATATTCATCTCTGTTTCAAACTCATCTAGCAGTTGATCCTTAATCTTTTTACCCAGCCCGGGAATAAACTCTAAAGGGATCTGATACAAATAGTACGGCCGGTGAAGTGGATGATGTGGTTCAGGGTAATCGGCAATATCGTTAACCCGGTCAAATACCCCTTTAACCAGACTATTACTGTTACACTCCGGACAGCAGTTCTCCATAAGATCAGCGGTAGCAATAAAACCACAACCTGTACAAAAAGTACGATGATATTTCCCCAGACGGGGATTAAGGCCATAGTTTCCCCTGACTTCCCGGCCGGCTGTGCGAGACAAGGCTTGAGCCACTTCCTGAAAAGACAATTCAGACATAGCAAGAATATTATATTCACGTGCTATTTTATCCAATGAGTGAGCGTCAGAATTGGTTATAAACGTATAATCAGCCAACTCACTAATTCTGTCAGCCATATCGCTGTCAGCACTCAACCCTAATTCAATGGCAGCCAACTTGCCCATCTCCTGATCGGTTAGAATATGGGACAGCCGTTCACAGCATACACCGTATATACTTTTATGAGGTGTAAAGACATGGGCCGGTATGATGAGCGAGTTGAAATTACTCGCGATATTGACTAGCTGTTGCAGGGGCATATGAGCATTTTGTGAGCTAAGGTTGATATTACGGATAAATTGACTCATATATACCGAAAAAGCCGCCATCGTCTTAATATCAGGTACAAATACCAGTGTGTGCGCTAAACCGCCGCCGGGCTCCCTTGTTTCAATCTCAGCGCCAAGTATAAGCAGCATTCTTTCTTTATATATGTAACCGCCACCATTAACCGAAGTAAGTAATCCTTCTTCGGTTAGCTGCTTTATATCTGCAAGAACATGGGGTGATAAAGCGTCCACAATACCGATAATATTCATTCCTTTACGGTCTGCTGCTTCCTGAAGAATCCCGCGTACTGTTAACCGTCGGGAGGTAGGGATCTTAACCCATTTACCGCTTTCGCTCATTCCAACATGAATGTGCAGGTCGGCAAAATATTGTTTAATCATGCAGTTGTATCCCTGCCAGATACAGTGCAACTAAGCTCTTGGCATCACAGATTTCACCTGTGGCAACCATTTCAGCAATTTGGTCCAGAGTATAGCTTTCACTGTTAATAAACTCGTCTTCATCAGGATCTTTATCTGATTCGATCAAGCCTTCAGCTAAAAATATATGGATAATCTCATTGGAAAAGCCGGGCGTTGTATACATCGAGGTTAATTTGCGGATCCTGCCGGCAACATAGCCTGTTTCTTCCTTAAGCTCTCTAAGTGCACAGGCTTCGGGTTTTTCACCAGGATCAAGCTTGCCGGCAGGGACCTCAAGCATCACCTGCTGTACAGGGTGGCGGAACTGCCGGACGAGGATCACCTTGCCATCAGTAGTTAGCGGTACAACGGCAACTGCTCCGGGGTGTTCTACAACCTCTCGAGTTCCAGTTTTCCCGTTGGGCAGCTTGACTTCATCACGCCGTAGGCTAATTACCTTACCCTCAAACAACCGGGTGGAACTTATTAGTTCTTCATGCAAATCTGTTTCAGTATGCGGCATACTAGGCGACCTCCTTTTACGTGGAATATTTTACCACAATTAATCATATATTACCTCCAGAGGGAGGGATGTCCAATGACAGTGATTGCTAGAAACGGCCTTTATTTTAGCGGCAAAATTAAAGATTTACTGAAAGAATTACGTAGCTTGAGCAAAGAGTATAACACCCTTCAGGATATTGTTAATAAAAATTTACAGTGAGGTTCGAAGGAAAACCGTAGTCAACTACGGCTTTTTTGTCTGCTTAGTCCATCCACGGATAATGCGTGTAAGGCTTGAGAATAAATAACGGTCTGTTGATTTGAATAACTTGTTCAAGCCATTCAGGAACTACTACCCATTTAATTGGCAAGGCAAGTGCCGTGGCTGCTTGCTCAACAATAGCTATTCCTTCATAGATGTGCTCTAAGGTCGTTGCGGGGCCAAGATTAGTATTGCTGACCAAACCGCTGATTTTGAGGCGTGAAGCTTGTTCAATGCGATGTAGTATGTTGATAATACCTTCAGTGTTGCCGGTAAATGGTCGTCTGGTATTAACAACCAATAAAGCCTGATAGCTGGATTGATCAAAATATCGCTTAAGTTGTCCTAATGCAATCGCCGATTCACCGCCGCCAGCATCCATGACTACCTTTGTATTTGTCTGTGAAAAAATCTCGACTAAATTATGGGGCAAAATTGGCAAATCGGCATGAGACAAACGGGAATCGGGAGCAATGACTTTGACTCCGCTTTTTTCGAGTAGTTCACGGTTTTCTCTAGTTCGGAAATAAGGCTTTATCAGATCAATGTCAACAATAGCTGTTTCTTGTCCGGTCTGCTTTAATTTAAGCGCATAGTTGACTGCAAGCTCAGTTTTTCCGCTGCCAAATTCACCTAAGAAAATAGTTATTTGCTTATCTTCCATCTTGTTTTATTACCTTCTACTCATATATTTTCGGTTGCTCTTCCCCACGAAGTATCCTTAGCGTACCTTCAACCAGTGCTTCTAATTCATCCTCACCAGGGTAGATCAGTACCTGACTAATAAATTTTACACGATCACAAATCATTTTAGTGAGCAGCCTTGAATGCGCTAATCCACCAGTTAGTACCACTGCGTCAACGCAGCCCTGTACAACTGTTGCCATAGCGCCGATCTCTTTAGCTACCTGATAAGCCATAGCTTCATAAATAAGTGCTGCTCTGGTGTCTCCACCTGCAATGCGGCTTTCTATCTCACGTCCGTCGTTAGTGCCGAGATGTGCTACCAGGCCAGCTTGGCCAACAAGTTTCTTTTTAATGTCCTCAAGTGTATATTCTCCTGAAAAGCACATTTTAGCTAATTCGTGTGAAGGTAATCCACCCGCCCGTTCAGGCGAAAATGGTCCAGCATCATTGGGATTGGTTACATCAATCATCCGGCCGTTCTGCTGTACACCAACTGAAATGCCACCTCCAAGGTGAACTAGAATTAGAGTAAGAACATTATACTGTTTATCTAAATCTTTAGCCACTCTGTGAGCC
>JAQSXM010000136.1 GCA_029256645.1 Sporomusa sp.
CCAACAAAAATCCCATCGCTCCCGCACTCGCTCCTAGTTTCTGAGTTACAAACACCGGCAGCAGCACGGTGTACGGCATTGCTGTCAGACTGATAATACCAAGAAGTATCAGGATATTCCGCAGTGGCAGCTGTTTAAAAGTATATGCATAGCCTGCTTGAAACTGTTGAAGCATATTATCAGGCTGCTTCTCGTGTTGAATAACCCTCAGCCGTAAAGCACCAAGTGATAGTACCGAGATGAAATAACTGGCAACATTCAGCAGAAAACAGTAGCCTTCACCGATAACCGGGATAAGGACACCTGCTGCTGCCGGACCAAGCAGCCGTGCCATATTGTATGTAACTGAATTTAAAGCAATAGCATTTTGACGTTCGTCCTGGGTATCCATCATCTCTACTGAGATCGCATTACGGGCTGGTACATCAAAAGCAGTAATACTGCCAAGCAACAGACTTAAGGATAAGACATGTGCTATCTCCAGTCTGTTTTCGAGGGTAAGCCAGGCCAATAAAGCAGCTTGAATCAGACTGAGCAGTTGCGTGACAACAAGGACATTGCGTTTGCTCCACCGGTCAATCCATACGCCGGCAAAGGGCGCCAGAAAAAAGTTTGGAATCTGCCCCATAAAAGCGACTAATCCCAGCATGAAAGCTGAATCAGTCAGTCGATAAATCAGCCAGCTTAAGGCAATATTTTGAATCCACGTTCCAATAATTGACAAACCCTGTCCGGTAAAAAAAATCTGGTAGTTTCGGTTATAGAGAGCCTTTAGCATATTCTTCAACATGTCAATTTCCCTCCTGAGTCATACTATTCGCGGCAGCAATAGAATATCCTACCAGTACACCGGCAGCAAGATTCAAAATAACCGGGATCACTTCTCTCTTTTCTATATGCAAATGCAAGTTTGTGGTAAAATAATATCACAATATATTCCCTCGTGTGTTAAACCCATCACCTGAAAAATATTTAGAATTGTATACAATTTAGAGGAGGCAGAATATGACAGAGCAGCTTTTATTGCTAAAAAATCATTTACATAAACTCTACACCAAAAACCCGTTTGTACATTTGCTGGAGATGGAGATTATTGAACTAGAGCCAGGAATGGCGAAATTATCAATGCCGGTAACCAATAATAAACATACTAACCTATACAACATGGCCCATGGCGGTGCGTTAGCCTCGCTGGCAGATACCGCAATGGGAATGGCCTGCGCAACCACTGGAAAAAAGGTAGTAACACTAGATATGAATCTAAATTATATTCGCAGCGCCGAATGTCAGGAAGCCATCATTGCTGTTGGTACGCTAATTCACAATGGTAACCAGACAATGGTTGCAGAGGCTGATATTTTTGATGGCACCCATAACCTGCTTGTAAAAACCAGAGCAACCTTTTTCGTTACAGGAACATTCTTATCAGAATAGTAATCATAAATAAACAAGGGTGAGCATATGGACAATCAGAATTGGGCAGCATTATGGAGTATTCAAGCCCGGGCCTTCAGGATTCCCTATACACCATTTAGTCACAATTTTTGGGCTCTTGGCGCTCCCGGCGGCGAGGTTGTCGATCAGATTCATGGTTTGGCATTCGATCCAAAAACAGGAACAACCAAAGCCATCGGCAATTCATTGCATTTTCTACGTGTTGTTCATGATCCCACCATTGTCTGGTCATTACAGCCAGATCAACCTGCTGTACTATGTACTGCCGGACCTGAATCAGAAATTCGCGATCGTTGGCAGGCAGCTTTAAATTCGATTTTTGCCATCAATGCGTTGAACCTGCGTTATCCCAATCTGTGGCAGCATTTATACAAAAAGAATAGTAATACCATATTTAATACCCTCGGCCTGATTATTGGGGTTACTAAGCCGGCGAAGCTGCTCCCGGCATTAGCCCCCGGCATAAAGTTGGTGGTTTCACAGGATATTATTGATCTCTACCGCTATAAGCCAGTTTACAAAAAAAGCAGTCATTCCATTGATGCAGAACCTACAATCTCCAAGAGTTATATGGATTCTTTAGAATAATAATTATAAAAAACCACTTTACGGTGGTTTTTTTATTTGTATATGACGCAACCTATCTCTAGTTGCTTATGAAATACTTTACAGTACTGGAGGTTGCTGCTAATGGATATTGCCCTAAAAACGCACAAGCGCAAAGTCTACTATAATACCTTCGTCGTTCTTGCGTTCCTAATCCTCATTATTTTAAATTCTATCTTCATTCTTCTTGGCATAATACTCCATAATGGGCTCAGTGTAGTGAACACAAGGGTTGAATTTATGCATTATAATAATGTGCAGGCCCGGCTGAAACACGGAATAGAAACCAAAGGCTGGCAACCGGTCAGCCTTCATTCTCGTTTTGGCTATACTCTTGAAGGTACCTTTATCCCCAATCCAAAGCCTTCAAATAAAACCGTAATTTTTGTACATGGGATAGCGGCCACCCAGGCTATGGGTATGCACTATCTGGAGATGTATCTTAACAGGGGATACAACCTGCTGATTTATGATTCCCGTGCCCACGGTGCAAGTGGCGGACCTTGCGTAACATGGGGTTATTATGAACAATATGATCTAGACCAGTGGGTCGACTTGCTCGAAGAAAAACAGCCTGGCGGCATCATCGGCATACATGGTGTGTCTCTGGGGGCGGCAACAGCAGTAATGCATGCAGCTCTGAATGAATCCTCAAAGCGTGTAAAATTCTATGTTGCTGATAGTGCTTATAGTGAACTATCAAAATTAATGGCTCAACAGCTTGTTAAACATACCCAGTCACAACATCCTCTATGGATTGATATCCTCTTGAAATATACCAGTCTGGCTGCCTATATTCAGTCTGACTTCTCCTACGAAACAATATCTCCTTTTGCCGCCGCAGCTCACATTACTACTCCCATTTTATATCTTCATGGCGAAACAGATGCAATTGTGCCTATGGAAATGAGCCGCGAATTATACAAAGCCACAAGCGGCTACCGGGAGCTCCACACATTTCCTGGCATCAAACACGGCAGAGCAGTTTTAGATAGCAAACAGGAGTACCAGGACGTAATTACAAAGTTTCTAACTGCGATAGACCTTTAGCCTGATCACTATTAATCTGACAAAGATAACCTCAGAACATTACCATGAAATATATACTACTGTAAATAAAAAACTCCCCTGCTGAAAGCAGGGGAGTTGATACTTTTAGTATCTGTTGTTGTTTTGAGTGAAGCAATCTCTGCAATATACAGGACGATCGCTGCTTGGACGGAAAGGTACTTGGGTTTGTACGCCACAAGCTGCACAAGTTACATTGTGCATTTCGCGTTGTTGGAAGTTATTGCTACGACCGCCGAAACCACCGCGGTTGTTGTTTTGTTGTTTGCGAGCTGCTCTGCAATCAGGGCAACGACCTGGTTCGTTGGTGAAACCTTTCTCTGCAAAGAAGTCTTGCTCAGATGCTGTGAATACGAATCCAGCACCACAGTCGCGGCAGGTTAAGTTTTTGTCTTGATTCATTATAAAATTCCTCCTATTAAGATTGTACCCGGATAGCTTTTCGTAAATTACTCACTGGGCTTCTCTTAATGAGAAGGACTAATGATCAATTAACTGGGCCTTCAACTGGGTCTATTTCATTATACTTCTATTCAAACTGAATGTAAAGGGCAAAACTGGGGTTTTTTTGTTATTTTTGTATTTTTTTGATATGTATGTCCAACTAATGCACACTTTATCAGAAAATACCATTAAATAAACTGAATGAATGCCTGACCTCATTGTACTGAAATAACTCGCTTACAGTGACAAACTCATAGCCACGTTCGCGAAGACGGTCAATGATAATGCCTAACGCTTTCGGTGTAGGTAACGGATACTGACCATCATGCAGCAACACAATGCTGCCTGGTTTAATCTCTGTTACTACTTTATCAACAACGCTTGCCGTAGGCGGACAGCTCCAGTCCTTGGGGTCGATTGACCATAAAACAACAGCATAACCTCGCTGACGGGCGATCTCAATGACCTGGGTATTATAGAATCCTCCGGGTGGCCGGAATAATGTAGGCTTAGGTGCTAACGCCGTAATGGCCTTCTCGGCTTTGTCAAATTCCTCTGCTATTTTTTGAGGACTTAGCTTAGGTAATGTTGGATGACTGTACGTATGAGCCCCAATTTCATGACCATCAGCCACTTCCTGAGCGAGAAATTCCGGAAAACTCTCGACATTCTGTCCAAGAACAAAAAAGGTTGCCCTTACATGCTTTTCTCTTAAAACGTTCAGAATCTCCGGTGTCGCCTTATAATTCGGTCCGTCATCAATCGTCAATGCCACGACTTTATGAGTAGTAGGAACCTTAGAAATTGTCTGCACATCCTCTGATAAATGATTCTCCGCCACACCGGCCATAGCAACCATAAGTGTTATCGTGCCAACCATTAAATAGCGTCTTTTCACAAAGAGCTCTCCTTTCATTTATGTGAGCCATATCATTCACAATAGCACTCAATCAATTGCCTGTTTTACCCCGCGTATACTCTTTATGCTAAATATATGCCTGAAATAAAAAGATATATCTGCAGACAGCTATAATCCGTAACTTTAGAAAGGAAAGAACACAACAGCTTTATATATAAGAAAGCAATCTGCAAACACCCACAATAGAATGACCTGGCTGAGAAGATATCACTGGTTAAATAAACAAGATTATTGATTAAATAGTTTCCACCACTTGGACACCTGACCTCTAGTTTATATAAAAATATTACAAAATTAAATAATACTGCTTGATTTCTGGGTGATATGAATATATAATTATGAAATATCAGCAGTATATTGTAAAGGCTGAGCAAAGACGCTCAATCCAATCTGGATTGAGCGTCTTTTTTTACTACCAATTTTTACAAGGGAGGAGGAATGCTACTTGATTAGCTTAACTAAGGTAAATAAGTCTTTTGGCAACAACCACGTACTTAAAGACATTGACTTGACAGTAAAAACCGGTGAGAAACTTGTTGTTATCGGGCCTAGCGGTTCTGGTAAAAGTACAATGATCAGATGTATGAATCTATTAGAACGCCCCAATAGCGGCAGTGTGGTTGTGGATGGGGTAGATATCACCGCATCCAATGCATCTGTAAATCAAATACGCCAGTCTGCTGCCATGGTTTTCCAACAATTTAATCTCTACCCTCACAAAACTGTACTGGAAAACCTGACTCTTGCTCCTATTCTTCTAAAAGGTGTCAAGAAAGACGAAGCTGCAGAAACAGGTATGGCCTTCCTTGACCGGGTTGGGCTTAAAGAAAAAGCCGATGCCTATCCATCTCAATTATCAGGCGGCCAGCAGCAGCGCGTCGCTATTGCACGAGCCCTGAACATGCACCCTAAAATCATGTTGTTTGATGAACCCACTTCAGCGCTTGACCCGGAAATGATCAAAGAGGTTCTTGATGTTATGGTTGACCTGGCTAACGAAGGAATAACCATGGTTGTAGTCACTCATGAAATGGGATTCGCCCGCAGGGTTGCCGATAGAGTCATATTTATGGATGAAGGGCGAATTATGGAACAAGGAACCCCGGAGCATTTCTTTGTTAATCCTGATCACGATCGAACCAAACTATTCCTGAGTCGTATTTTGCATTAATCCCTAATAAAAAATATGGAGGCGATTCTATTATGAAACTCATGAGAAAATCCGTATTCATCTCTTTCGTTATGTTGCTGGCTTTCAGCATCTTCCTGGCAGGCTGCGGCGGTTCAACAACCCAGCCGACTGCATCCAAGGAAGAAGTCCCTGCTGATATTAAAGCCATCAAAGACCGTGGCGTCTTTAAGGCCGGTGTAAAAGTAGATGTTCCTAAATTTGGCTATAAAGACCCTAAAACAGGTAATGTTGAGGGCTTCGAGATTGATCTGGTTAAAGCGTTAGCTAAAAAAATTGTTGGTGACGAAAACAAAATTGAGTTAACAGGCACTGTTGCTAAAACCCGTGGACCACTCCTTGATAATGGCGATGTTGACATTGTACTTGCTACCTTTACCATTACCGAAGAGCGTAAAAACAGCTACAACTTCTCTGATCCCTATTATACTGACGGTGTGGCTTTAATGGTTAAAAAAGCATCCGGCGCCCAGGGATTAAAAGACCTTGCCGGCAAGAAGATCGGTGTCGCCCAGAGTTCTACCAGCCGTAAAGCAATCCAAGAAGCAGCTGATAAACAAGGCGTTAAGGTCAGCTTCCTGGAATTCGGTACCTACGCTGAAGTAAAAGCAGCCTTGGATTCCGGCCGCGTAGACTGCTTTAGTGTTGATGCTGCTATCCTCTTTGGTTATTTAGATGATTCCACTACTATTCTTAGTGAACGGTTTGCCCCCCAGGAGTATGGTGCAGCCACCAAGAAATCCAATACAGCCCTGGCTAAGTTAGTAAACGATACCTTAAACGACATGAAAAAATCCGGTGAAATTGATAAACTGCTCGCGAAATGGGGACTTAAATAGTGCCAGGCCCTTTCGCCGGGTTTAAGTGGCTGGCGTTATTCCAGGATTGGACAGTCTTTGCCGAAGGTTTTATTACAACACTTATGGTAGCAGCCTTAGGTTTGACGTTGGCATTAACCCTTGGTATCCTGTTCGGCATTCTTGGCACCGCCCCCGGGCGATCGTTCCGCGTTATTAACCGGATTTATGTCGAATTTATTCAAAATACCCCATTAGTCATCCAGGTCATCTTCTTATACCATGGCCTGCCGCATCTCGGTATTATGCTCCCGGTATTTTCAATCGGTGTGCTGGGACTTGGCGTGTATCATGGTGCCTATGTAGCAGAAGCAATCAGGGCAGGTCTGCAGGCTGTCCCACGTGGTCAATTGGAATCCGCCTATTCACAGGGTTTTAATTATTGGCAGGCGATGCGTTATATTGTCTTGCCTCAGGCCAAAAGGATTGTCCTCCCCCCAATAACCAATCAGTCAGTAAGCCTGATTAAAAACACCTCAGTGCTGGCCATGGTTGCAGGCGGCGATCTTATGTATCATGCTGACTCCTGGTCCAGCAGCAACCTCTATTACGGACCGGCCTATGTCATTACAGGCCTGCTCTATCTCTGTCTTTGCTATCCGCTGGCCAATCTGGCCCGGCGCATGGAAAAGAAACTGGAGGTCTCATTATGATCCAAGACCTTCTTAAACCTGAAATTGCTTTATTCCTGATGGATGGGCTTTATGTTACCTTGAAAATCTCGATTGTGTCGATTATCCTTAGCTTAGTCTTTGGTACAGTATTAGGGGTGGCGCAATTCTCCGGCCACCCGCTATACAGCCGGCTTGCCACACTCTATATCGACTCAATCCGCAACACACCGCTGCTCTTGTTCATTCTTGCTGCCAGATTCACCACCAATCTGGAACCTGTTAACTCAGGGATTCTGGCCATGACGGTCTTCACTTCGGCTGTTATGGCGGAAATTATCCGGGGCGGGATTAATTCGGTTCATAAGGGCCAGTGGGAAGCTGCCCGTTCCCAGGGCTTTAACTACTGGCAAACACTCATTCACATCGTTCTGCCGCAAGCTTTCCGTAACATGATTCCACCCCTGTTATCTCAATTCACGACAGTCATTAAAGACACTTCCTTTGTTTGGGCCGTCGGTGTCGAGGATTTAACAGGCAAAGGCATGATTATTATGGGTAAATATGGTTCGACCGCACAAGTCTTCACGATATTTGGGACAATTGCCGGACTATATTTTGTGGTGAACTATTCACTTTCGTTCATCGCCCGTTACCAACAAAGGCGGCTTGCTGCCAGAAGCTATTAGCTAACCCCTTCCCCTTTCGCATACAAAAAGTAGTGTGGGCCTCACCTGTCATAGGTGGAGCCCACACTACTTTTACTTTATTATCGCTCTTCCCTGTTATAAGGAATACCCAGCGCTTCCGGTGCAGCTACCCGCCGTT
>JAQSXM010000137.1 GCA_029256645.1 Sporomusa sp.
GCGCTGGCTATATGGCCGAAGCTGGGGTGCAGTATCTAATGATCTTAAAATAGAAGGCCGGGTACCGTCAGCAGTTGTTGAGCAACTTGCCAACCTGGGACACCCGGTCAAGACAGTTGATGATTTTACTGATATTATGGGGCACGCCGGGGCTATCCTCATTGATCCCGCCAATAACATAAAGCATGGTGGTGCTGATCCCCGTGGTGACGGCGCGGCTATCGGCTATTGATTTCAAGCAGCTCTCTAAGCTTCAGTAGGTTATATTGAGCAGCCTGTTCATACCTTTCCTGAAAGTACAGGGTCCGGTATATTGAGGGCCGTTGTAGAAATTGACCGATAACCTGTTGCCGTCCCTGCCGGTATTCTGCGTCAGGCAAGTGCCTGTACTCGGCCCTTATCTGATGCTCGTAATCCAGGAATCCATTCCAGTCCCGCCCCAGAACCGCCAAATCAATATCGGTCAAATACGCCCCATCCCGGCTGCTGCTACCACCCCTATGATTTGTCAATAAGATTAAACTAACAGCCTGACGGCTAAATTCAGCCGTCAGCCCAAGCTCAGTCGCAGCATACGCAGCAGCGGCAGCACTTAATGTTTCATTGCTCCGGGCACCAGGTACACAGACAATATCATGAAACCACAATACATATTCTACCAGTTCAGGCTGCCCCAGCTCCTGCTTAATTTCATCCAGATGCCTAAAACAATCAACAAGATGAGCAATGCCATGATAGTGACGGAAGTATTGCCTATAACTGTCCAATAACATCGCAAATACCACTTCCGCAGACTGAGAATTCGAACCAAACGCTGCAATAAAGGTCTGCCAGCGGGCAAAAAGATGTTCCACAGCAATCATCTCCAATATTTTTACTATTAATTTAGTATTTCTCATTGTGCTGCGTTACTTTCTCTTAGCGTCTGCGTTTATATATACAAAGGGAGTTGATCAGATGTTTAAATCAATCAAAATATTAACCTTAGCGCTGCTGATAATGACAGCTGCGCTGCCAGTCAGCATGGCTGCCGAAAAGAATCCAAATATTACCGAAGTACAGGTAAGCGGTAGCTATCAGGAGGAAGTCGCCCCGGATATAGCCTACATCAATCTTGGTACCCTGACAGAAGCAGAAACTGTTGCCGCTGCCCAGACAAAAAATGCCGAGATCTCAGCAAAATTGCGCCGCCAGTTGGAAGACTTAGGAATTAAGTCTGAATACATAAAAACGGCGCACTATTCGGTAACACCGCTCTACAAAAATGATGATGGCGGCCGCCGCACCCCCAGCATTATTGGTTATCAAATTACCAACAGCATCACAGTAACTGCATCACCCGAAAAAACAGGTGAGATTATCGATACCGCTCTTAACGCCGGTGCCAATCAAGTCAACAACATCCGCTTTGGCAAACAGGATGAATCTGATCTTAAAAACGCGGCCTTGGCTCAGGCCGTCCGCGATGCCATGAGCAAAGCTGAGGCTATTGCCACTGCGCTAAATAAACGTGTGGTCAGGGTTAAGGGAGTGTCTGAAACCGGGATCAATCTTCAGTCGCCAGAAATCGCCGGTCGGCTTTACAGCAAAAGCATGATGGCCGATGCCACACCGATTTCAGCCGGCCTGGTGATGCTAACAGCCAATGCCCAGGTAGTAGTAGAACTGGAATAGTGCAAAAAAAGGGTCAGGCGGTGCCTGACCCTTTTTACTAATGTTTAAAATGTCTCATACCGGTAAATATCATGATAATCCCATGTTCATCAGCTGCTTTAATTGAATCCTCGTCATGGACCGAACCGCCAGGCTGGATAATAGCAGTAATACCGGCCTCAACCGCTGCTTGCACCGTATCGGCAAACGGAAAAAAAGCATCTGATGCCAAAACTGCCCCTCTGGCCTGCTCGCCGGCCTGAGCCAGTGCAATGCCGGCAGCACCTACACGATTCATCTGGCCTGCACCCACGCCCAGTGTTTTATTGTTGTTGGCAATAACAATCGCGTTAGACTTAACATGTTTTACAACCTTCCAGGCAAATAGCAGCTGTTCCCAATCTGCCGCTGTCGGCTGGCGTTTAGTGACCACCTTCATCGCATCTTTCATAGCGGTAGTCATATCCGATTGTTGTAACAGTACCCCGCCAGCCACCGACTTAACATCAAGACGGGTGCTGTCAGGCTGGGACAGACCTGCCGCCAACAGACGAACATTCTTCTTTTTTGTCAGAATATCAAGAGCCTGCCGGCTAAATGCCGGCGCAATCACTGCTTCGGCGAAAAGCTCACTGATAAGCTGTGCAGTATCTGCATCTACTTCCCGGTTTACCCCGATAATACCGCCATAAGCGGATAACGGGTCAGCCTGATAGGCTTTATTATAGGCTTCGGCCAAAGTCGCACCAATCCCGGTGCCGCAAGGGTTGGTATGCTTGATAATAGCAGCAGCCGGTTGCTCAAACTCAGCAGCAAGTGCATAAGCGGCTTCCACGTCGACAATATTATTAAACGACAACTCTTTGCCATTAAGCTGCCTGGCATTAGCCACACCTGGCCCGGAGTAATACTGTTCACGATAAAATGCCGCCGCCTGATGCGGGTTTTCCCCATAGCGCAGGTCTTGAGCCTTTTCATACACCAGATGCAGTGTTTCCGGGAAAAGCCCCTGTTCAAGATGCCCGCTTAAATAGCGGGAAATGTAAGCATCATAACCAGCCGTGTGGCTGAAGGCCTCTTGCGCCAGTGCCATGCGGCTTTTAAAATCGACCTCACTGCCAGTGGTCAGTTGGGCAATGATTTCCCCGTACCGCGCCGGATTGACAACAACTGTTACGTAGTGAAAATTCTTAGCCGCGGCCCGAATCATCGCCGGACCACCAATGTCAATGTTTTCTACAGCGTCATCTAAAGTCACGCCCGGTTTCGCGACAGTCTGACGGAAGGGATACAGGTTGACAGCTACCAAGTCAATGCCTGTGATCTTATGTTCATCCATTGCCGCCTGGTGACTGGGATTATCGCGAATAGCCAATATGCCGCCATGAATATAGGGGTTAAGTGTTTTAACCCTACCGTCCATGATCTCAGGAAAACCAGTAACTTCGCTGACATAGGTAACAGGTATGCCTGCATCTTTAATGGCTTTCATAGTGCCGCCTGTTGAAACAAGCTCAACACCAAGGTTATGTAATGCATTAGCAAACTCAACGATGCCGGTTTTATCCGACACGCTTAAGAGCGCACGTTTAATCTTCATCAGTATCCCTCGCTATCCCTCTACTCTTTGTCAATTATACGTACACGCCGACCTTCGAAATTCAGTCGCCCTTCACAATATAAAGCAAGAGCGCGGGGATACAAAATATGTTCGGCGTGCAGAATACGTTCAGATAAGGTCTCCGCTGTATCGTCTTCCAGGACCGGTACAGCTTCCTGCAGAATGATCGGACCGGTATCCATTCCTGCATCAACAAAGTGGACAGTACAGCCCGTAACCTTCACCCCATACTGCAGGGCTTGCTGCTGGGCATTTTCACCCGGAAAGGCCGGGAGCAGCGAGGGGTGAATGTTGATGATTCTTCCGGCAAACCGGTCAATAAAAGACTGGCTCAAGATACGCATAAAACCGGCTAACACGACCAGTTCAACATGGTGAATGGTAAGTTCCTCGGCAACAGCCGCCTCAAATTGCTGGCGGCTGGCAAACAGCTTCCGGTCAATACACAGCGCCTGAATATCCGCTCCGGCCATGCGTTTGAGCACATTAGCCTCCGGATTATCACTGATAACCACGCCAATTTTGGTATCAAGCCTGCCTGCCTGGATAGCATCAATGATCGCCTGCAGATTGCTGCCTCGCCCTGATGCCAATACACCGATTACCGTTTTATTCATATCTCAGCCTCCTACTTGAGTTCGACCTGACACTCGCCGGCGACAACCTTGCCGATAATATATGATTTTTCATCCCTTGCAGCAAGATCAGCCTGGATAGTTGGCACTTGTTCAGCCGGCACGATTAAAATCATACCGATGCCCATGTTAAATGTCCGGAACATCTCAGCTTTTGCAACACCGCCCCATTCCTGCAACAGACTAAAAATGACAGGCCCGGGCCAGGCACCGGAATCAATCTCCACACCGCAGCCGTCAGGCAATACGCGGGGAATATTATCATAAAATCCGCCGCCGGTAATGTGTACCATACCATGAATATCAAACTTTTCAATAAGCGGCATACAGGTTTTGGGATACAGACGGGTCGGTTCCAATAACTCTTGTCCCAGCGTACGTCCAAGCTCCGGGATGTAAGCATCAACACTAAGCTGCTTAACATCAAAACAGATCTTGCGCACCAGCGAGTAGCCGTTGGAATGGATGCCGCTGGAGGGCAGGCCAATAAGAACATCGCCAGGTGCTATCTTTTCGCCTGTTATAATTTTATCCCGGTCTACAACACCTACCGCAAAACCAGCGATATCATACTCTCCGTCTGGGTAAAAACCAGCCATCTCGGCTGTTTCACCGCCAATAAGAGCGCACCCTGACTCACGACAGGCCATCGCCACACCACTGACAATAGCAGCAACCTTTTCCGGTTCAAGCTTGCCAACAGCCAGATAATCCAGGAAGAAGAGTGGTTCAGCCCCCTGCACCAGGATATCATTGACACACATAGCCACCCCATCCTGACCGATGGTGTCATGCTTGTCGGCCATAAAAGCTATTTTAAGCTTTGTGCCCACCCCGTCGGTACCACTTACCAGTACAGGCTGACGGTACTTACCGGCATTAAGTGCAAACAACCCGCCAAAACCACCGATATCACCCAAAACCTCAGGGCGGTAGGTAGAACGCACATGACGTTTCATTAATTCAACAGCTTTATTGCCAGCATCAATATCTACCCCGGCATCACGGTAGGTAAGTTCAACATTAGTTTTTTGGTTGTCGGTCATGTTTTGACCTCCTGCTCTATTCATTTACTCGCTTTTAGGCTCAAACAGAAATTTATTATTCGCACAATCACCGTCACAGGGTGTTTGCGCCGGATAATCACAGTTAAAACAGGCGTTGCACAGCGTTTTTTGCTGGATATTGTCAATTGACGCATGCAGTCCTTCCAGTGTCAGGTAATGGAGTGAGTCAGCGCCAATAAACTGCCTGATCTCCTCCACCTTTTTGTAAGAAGCAATAAGTTCCTTACGGGCTGAGGTATCAATGCCGTAATAACAGGGGAATCCAATAGGCGGAGAGCTTACACACATGTGGACAGCTGTAGCACCGGCATCCTTTAGCATACGGACAATTTTCCCGCTCGTAGTACCACGCACAATGGAGTCATCAACCATGATAATAGACTTGCCTTTAACCACCGAGGCCACGGCGTTCAGTTTGATCCGAACTCCCATGTCGCGTTTTTTTTGTTCTGGTTGGATAAATGTACGTCCGATGTAACGATTCTTCATCAGGCCTTCGGCAAAAGGAATGCCTGATTCATGACTGTAACCCAGAGCGGCAGTAGTCCCCGAGTCAGGTACCGAGATAACAATATCGGCTTTAAACCGGCTCTCGCGCGCCAGCGTACGCCCCATACTAAATCTGGCTTGATATACACTCTGGCCGTCTATAATGCTGTCAGGGCGGGCAAAGTAGATATATTCAAAAACACAGCCGGCCCGGCGGTCAGATTCTGCAAAACGCCGGGATGCCACACCACTGTCATCAATGATTACCATCTCGCCAGGCTCAATATCACGGACAAACTCCGCACCCACAGTATCAAGTGCGCATGACTCGGATGCCAATACCCAACCTTCTCCCAAGCGCCCAAGGCACAGCGGACGAAAGCCATGTGGATCGCGCACGCCGATCAACTTGGTTTCGGTCATGATAACAAGGCAATAAGCGCCCTGAACATTAGTCAGGCTGTCAATGATTTTTTCCTCTACTGCGGGCTTGGTGGAGCGGGCAATCAGATTCACTAAGACCTCACTATCGATCGAGGTTTGGAATACGCTTCCTTTATGCTCCAGCTCTTCACGTATTTCATGAGCGTTGGTCAGATTGCCGTTATGAGCTAAACTGATTTGGCCTCCGGAATAATTGACTAACAGTGGCTGCGTGTTGCGCAAGAGGCTTGAGCCGGTTGTCGAATATCGAACATGACCAATGGCAATACGCGCCGGCATATCAGGCAAATTATGACGGAATACCTCATTCACCAGCCCCATGCCCCGTTGTACATCCATAACAACGCCGTCAGTGACAGCTATGCCCGCACTTTCCTGGCCCCGGTGCTGCAGAGCATACAGACCCCAGTAAGTATTAAGTGCAACATTCTCCTGACTGGCAAAAATACCAAATACGCCACATTCTTCCCGCCATTTATCACTTTGCATATCGTAAAGCATTAGGAATTCTCACCTGTCAGTCTTTTCAGAACTTCCTTGTACGCTTCCTCAACATTGCCCAAGTCACGGCGAAAACGGTCTTTGTCCAGTTTCTGCCCGGTCTCGCTATCCCAGAACCGGCAGGTATCAGGCGAAATCTCATCACCTAGCAGTACCTCGCCTTTATGAACACCAAATTCAAGTTTAAAATCGATCAGTTCCACTTGCTTGTCTTTTAAGAAAGCGGCGAGAATTTCATTAATTCTCAGGGCATATTTTTCCATAGTTTCAACCTGTTCAGGCGTAGCAAGACGAAGTGCTTTGATGTGATAGTTATTTATGAGCGGATCGCCCAGTGCATCGTCCTTGTAATAAAGCTCAATGATCGTAGTGGGCAGCTTGCGGCCTTCTTCCCAGCCGATGCGCTTAGCCAGGCTACCGGCGGCAACATTGCGGACAACAACCTCTACTGGCAGGATATCCAGTTTTTTGACCAACATTTCACGATCATTAAGCATCCTGACAAAATGATGGGGAATGCCTTTCTCGCCTAAAAGATTAAAGAAAAAAGTTGAGATCTTATTGTTAAATACCCCTTTATTACCAATAGTGCCACGTTTCTCACCATTGAATGCTGTAGCATCATCCTTAAAGTACACCAGCAATTCATCCGGATTTTCAGTGGCAAATACTTGCTTTGCTTTTCCTTCATACATAGGTTTCTGATTCATAAATTTCTGCCTCCTTTAAATGTCCCAGTAGATTTTTTAAACTACTTTATGCAAAATATATAGCTTATCTCTGAGCAGCGAGTTTTTCAGCCAAACGGGCATCTTTTTTCTCTACTTCATCTGCCATATTCTGGCGATGAGCAGTCAATTTATCCGCAAGTTCGGTATTGTGCACCGCTAATATCTGGGCGGCAAATAACGCCGCATTTTTGGCACCATTAATCGCCATAGTGGCTACCGGAATGCCGGCTGGCATTTGGACGATACTCAAAAGAGCATCCATACCGCCGAGTGGGGTGGCATTAACAGGGATACCAATCACCGGCAGGGTTGTAAAACTGGCAATAACCCCCGGCAGGTGTGCGGCTGCTCCTGCCGCGGCAATAATGACCTGTACACCACGGTCTTTTGCCCCGGCCACAAATTTGTGTACCTTATCAGGCGTACGATGGGCCGATGCTACTAATACTTCTGTATCAATACCAAACTCGTTCAATTGAGTAACAGCAGGCTCGAGAACCGGCCAGTCAGAATCACTTCCCATGATAATTGCCACTTTCATATCCTCATCCTCCCGCTTGCTATCACAATAATATAATATCCAATAAATATGACAGGCATAATATAGTACAGGCTGAACAATAAGTAAGTGCCAATAGATAATCCTGTAAGTAAACCCAGATATTTCTTGTAAAATATCTGGGTTTACTTTCCCCGTCATTCAGCCAGGAATATGAACCGGAATACGACAAGCACAGCCAGAACATAGACGATCCAGTGTACTTCGCGACCACGGCCGGTAACCAGTTTGAGCAATG
>JAQSXM010000138.1 GCA_029256645.1 Sporomusa sp.
GGATTAGCGCCTGGGGCAAAGGCTTCACCGGCTTTACGGCCATCAGGTGTTGAACCGGTTTTTTTGCCGTACATGACATTTGAGGTAATTGTCAGTACTGACAGGGTTTGTTCGGCATCACGGTAGGCCGGATGCTTTTTCAGGTTGGCGGAAAACTCGGCAGTAATTTCCTGGGCCAGGAGATCTACCCGCTCGTCGTCATTACCATAGCAAGGGGACTCGCCAATGATTTCAAAATCAGTGGCAATACCGCGCTCATCGCGGATTGGTCTAACTTTGGCATATTTAATGGCACTCAGGGAGTCAGCAACAACTGACAAACCGGCAATACCGAAAGCCATCAAACGGCCGACCTCGGTATTGTGCAGTGCCATCTGAGCCCTTTCATAAGCATATTTGTCATGCATATAGTGGATTAGATTCATTGTGTTGACATAGAGGCCGGCAAGCCAGTCCATGACAATAGAGTAGTTATGGCGGACTGTATCATAGTCCAGATACTCGCCCTCAAGCACAGGCAGTACAGGGGCCACCTGCTGACCGCTAACCTCATCCCGGCCGCCGTTGATGGACATCAGCAGCGCTTTGGCCAGGTTGGCACGGGCGCCAAAAAACTGCATCTGCTCACCTACCCGCATTGCCGATACGCAGCAGGCAATCGCATAGTCATCACCGTAAGAAGGGCGCATGACATCATCATTTTCATATTGGATAGCGCTGGTATCAATGGACACCTGCGCGCTGAATTTTTTAAAGTTCTCAGGCAGCTCAGTTGACCAGAGTACTGTCAGGTTAGGCTCAGGTGCCGGGCCAAGGTTGTAGAGGGTATGCAGGACACGGAAAGAGGTTTTGGTCACAAGCGGACGACCGTCAATACCTACACCGCCGATGGCCTCAGTTACCCATAAGGGGTCGCCGGCAAACAGTTCATTGTAGTCCGGGGTCCTAAGCTGACGAGCCAGTCTAAGCTTGATCACAAGCTGGTCAATAAGTTCCTGGGCTTCTGCTTCGGTAATGCTGCCTTGCGCTAAATCCCGGTCAAGATAAATATCAAGGAAGGTTGAAACCCGGCCCAGCGACATAGCCGCACCATTTTGTTCCTTAATGGCAGCCAGATAACCGAAATACAGCCATTGCACAGCCTCAGCTGCGGTTTCGGCAGGACGGGACAGGTCAAAGCCATAGGCTTTCGCCATTGTGATCATATCTTTGAGGGCGCCAATTTGGCGGGAAACCTCTTCTCTGAGACGGATAACATCCTCGGTCATTGGTTTCTTCGCCAGGTCCTGCAAGTCTTGTTTTTTGGCTTCAATCAAGCGGGTAATACCATAGAGTGCAATCCGGCGATAGTCACCGATAATCCGGCCACGGCCATACGCGTCAGGCAGTCCAGTAATAATAGCCGTCCCGCGGGCCAGTTTCATTTCTTCAGTATAGGCCATAAAAACACCGGTATTATGGGTTGTTGCATGATGATGATAGATATCGCTAATGCTCTCTTCCAGCTTATAGCCATACGCCTCGCACGCCTGCTCAGCCATACGAATACCGCCATTTACGATAACACCACGCTTAAGTGGGGCGTCGGTCTGAAGGCCAACGACTGTTTCCAGATCTTTATCTATATAGCCGGCACCGTGAGAGGTAAGGGTTGATACTGTGGTCGGGTCAACGGCAAGAACACCGTTATTCTTAATCTCCTGTTTTATCAGTTCACTGCACTGCTCCCATAGCTTGGCTGTCCTGACAGTCGGCCCTGCTAAAAATTGGCTGTCACCGGCGTACGGGTTATAGTTCTGCTGGATAAAATCACGAACGTTGATACTCTCCTGCCAACCCTGTCCTTTGAATCCTGCCCATGCTTTCATGTCAAATCCCCCTCATTAAATATTCTAACAATTACAATATAAGACCGCCTGGCATGAATGCCCAGGCGGTCGGCCTTCACCTCATACAAAACCGTGTACTTTTGCTTCTCCGCCCGGTCTGCAATCGGTAACCATCAAATTTTAAGACAAATTGCTACATTGTTCGAGTTCAATCGACAACTTTTTCGCCTGTGTATTCATTATGCAACACATTGGCAAAGTTTGTCCAGTGGTTGAGAAGAAGTAGTTATATTCTAAAATTTTGATATAATCATTAAATTTAAGGGGTAGTTCTTAGAACCACCCCTTAAATGCTAGTTATGCCACCTTTTTAGTTTTGGCAGATGCTCGCGCAGCAGTTTTCTGGCGGCAGCTTCAGTCATCCCATTTTCTTTCAGGTGTGGTACACAATGCTCAATCATATCTGCCAGAGTTAGATCAGGTTGTTTGAATTGACCGTCTTGATAACAATACATGCAGTATTTTTCTGTTTTAGTACCGTTTGCCTCTGACCCCAACAGGTCCTGACCATTGAGCGGCATTCCACAACTTTGACAAAACTTATCCACAATGCACCTCTCCTTTTTTTACACGTAGTGATAATTCCGGAAACCTTCACTAGGCTTTATATTAAGTCATAATTAAATTATCCTGGTCATCAAACTCAAAATAAGGATTCCAGGCCACTTCCCACAGATAGCCGTCCAGGTCGGAAAAATAGCCGCTGTATCCGCCCCAGAATACGGTTTGCGCCGGTTTTACTATTTTTGCCCCCAGGCCTTCAACCTGTTTGAGAACCGCGTCTACCTCTGCTTTGCTTTTGGCATTGTGAGCCAGCGTTATTCCTGAGAAGCCTTGTCCGGCTGGGGCAATGCCAACATCTTCGGCCAGCAGTTCTCTTGGATATAGAGCCAATACCACCCCGCCCAGGTCAAAGAATACAATACTCTCCTGACTCATGGCTGAAGGCTGCCACCCCAGCCCTTTTTGATAGAAATCAACCGCAGCAATAAAATTATTGACACCAAGGGTTACGATGTTTAATTTTTGTCGCATCAGAAGTTCTCCTCAATTATTTTTAACCTTAACCTAAATCAGAACGGTTGACTGCCTCAACACTCTCAGCCTATTATTCAACATTGTTATACGGGTCCCACTCAGTCACATTGGCCAACTGGCGCTGGGCTGCCTTAATATCTTCAAGCAGCCTGTCCTTATCTTTGGGCAAAGTGGCCGCCAGGGCAATATGATTAGAGCTATGGTTGCTTCTAAACAGGCAGTGGCTTGCCGGCGGTAATTCAATGGCACTTATCATTTGATAGAGCTCACCCATAATCTCAGCCGGGGGCAGTGGCACAAACTCGCCACGTTCAAATTGATCCAGTAATTGGCTGCCACGGTACAGCATCAGCGTCAACGCGCTCAGCATAGCAGGGCGAATGGCATTTACCGCCTGGGCCGTGTTATAGGCATGCCTGCCGGAACCCTCTCTGCCGCCAAGACCGGCAATCACCATGACTGACAGCTTGATACCGGCCGCCACAATACGCTGCCCGGCCTCGATCGCCTCCGCCGCGGTAACCCCCTTGTTGACATCTCTAAGAACAACATCATCCCCTGACTCCAGGCCATAGTAAACAAGCTTTAGCCCGGCCTCCCGCAGGGCAATCAGCTCTGCCGGCGTCTTATTCAGCATATCCTTAGGGCCCGCATAGCAGGAAACCCGCTGCAGCCGGGGAAAGGTCTCCTGCAAAACAGTCAATATCTGCAATAACTTATCAGTTGTCAGCACCAGCGCATTGCCGTCAGCCAAAAAGATACGGCGGATGTTCTGGGCATATGGCTTGGCAGCGTTTATCTGCGCCATTATTTCATTCAGGGGACGGGTACGAAACCTAACTGACCGGTACATATTGCAATAAGTGCAGGCATTGTGAGAACACCCAATCGTTACCCGTAAGATAAAGCTATAGGCTTCACTCGGCGGGCGAAACACATTGCCCTCAGCATGATCAAAATACAAAATACATCGCCTCTAATCTAAGATTATAGACTCACGGGGACGGTTCTTCTGAGTCATTTCGCCTTTGCCGAAATGACTCAAGAGAACCGTCCCCTTGAGTCACCCGTAAGTCTGAGACAACTTCAATGTATCAAAAACAGACGGTGTTGTCAAAAGGGAATAAAACCGCGCCCTGTACGAGCGCGGTTGCTAGCGTTCTGTATATTTTTTGGCACCTGCGGCGATGGCGCTGAGAAAGGCTGAGCGTATCGGCTTAACCGCCATAACTGCCTTGACAGGGGCTGATTTTTCGATGACTGATGCAATGCGTCCCAGCGCCCGGTGGCTGAGACGGGAGGGATCGTCAAAGAGAAAGTTGCTTAGTTTCCCCCGTTCAATAGCCATTGCCACCATCCGGTCAAAGGTTGTCTCAGGCACTACAACCTGCTGCTCACGTCCCTTCATACTGATACAGCCCCGCTTGCAGGCAAAGTGGCAGACCCCGCAGCCCAAACACAGGCTGGCCTCGCATACAGCATGAGGACGATTGCCACTGCCTGCTTCAAGACTGATTGCAGCCACAGGGCAGGCCTTGACACACAGGCCGCAGCCGGTACAGGTATCTGCTGCAATGTCCGCTATCCAGTTGGAGGTAACCACAGCCCCCCGTAAATCAAAGGTTTTTATTGCCTGAATCATGCCACAGCAGCAACCACAGCAATTACACATAAACCCGGCTGAGCGCTGGACATTATCGGCAATCTGCGCCAAGCCGGCCTGTTTGCACTGTTCCAGCACAGCCATGGCTTCACTGACGCTGGACTGCTCAGCCATGCCTTTTTTGATCAGCATTTCAGCTCCCTGATTAAAGGTAAGGCAGGTCTTAAGCGGTGCCGCACAAACCTTATTCAGATGGCTGGCTTTGTGGCGGCAGGCGCAGAGCGATAACCCGACTGTCCTGGCCGACTGAATAATATAGCTGGCTTTCTCCCAGTCAAGTACCTCCGAGTAGTCACCTGCCGGCAATGCCGCTTCCTGGACCAGCGCGCGCCCCAACTGGGTATCTGCCTGGAATACATCACGGGCAAAGCGGTCATCGCGATACATATACACTTCAAACAATTGAGCCAGCTCGCCCATCGGTAAATCATCGCGGGTACGCATATAGACAAATTCGAAGAACCCAATAACAACAGGCGCTAATACAACATGGCTCTGTCCCTGGTATTCAAAGTCAAAAACCAGCCCTTTTTCCGCCATAGTCAGGATCTTTTGCTGCAGTTCTTCCTGGTGCAGTCCGATTTTGCGGGCCAAAGCCGCTACTGAGGTGGGCCGCAGCGGAATCTGCCTGGCAATGGTGGCTTCGGCGGGGGAAAACAGCAGCTGCAGTATTTGGATAAATACCGGCGAATACGGCGCACCGGTTATGTTTTGATCAAGACGCTGCTGCAGCAGCCGGTATTCACGCTCACCATTCACAATGTGTCCCAAGGGTCAAACCTCCCGCAACTTAAACAAAGCTATTATAATGCCAGTATGCACAACAAATGCGGCATATTGCTTTATTATACCAGAAAAGACGGATAATGGCACGTAACGGGGGGGCTGCTGATTACCAGTTGATGTGTTCGGCCACCTGGGCTTCAGGGTTCAATGCAACCTCCCGCAAAACCCATTCTCTAAATACCGGATAACCGGTCCTGTCAACGATGTAGCCGACATGCTCTTTACCGCCAGGGGCTTCTTTATCAATAAATTGGTCAATATAGGCGTAGGTATTCCTGATTATCCCAAGAATACCGGCTTCATCGACCCACCGGATGAACGGCTGGGCAATACGGGGATCCCGCTTGCCGGTACGCCCCATAATGACTAGCTGGTACAGCTTAGTACTGCTTCTTGTCCAGGCCCCGGTAGGGCATTTAATTACACATTCCCCACACCCAATGCACTTGTCGGCATCGCGGGCAACCTTGAAGTTTTCGAACCAGAGAGCCCCGAAAGCCTTCTTCTTGCAGTTAGTGACACACGCCTGGCAGCCGACACAGCGGTAAGCGTCATAGTGCGGCTCATTCATGCCGATAATACCGTAGTCGTGCATCCGGGACTTAATACAGTCATTGGGACAGCCGGTAAGGGCAATTTTAACATGATGATCATTCGGAAAGATAACCTGCTCAATGCGTTGGGCAAAGGCACTGGTATCATAGTTGCCAAAGGGACAGACCTTGCTGCCGATACAGGCAGACACGTTGCGGGTTCCGGCTGCCGGATAGCCGCTGCCCGGGCTAACCTGGCTGATGTTCAGTCCTTCAATGACCGGCTGCAGCATTGCATTTACCTCCGGAATTTTATCCATCGGGATACCGGGGATCTCAAACCCCTGTCTGGTAGTCAGGTGTACGGTGCCATTGCCGTAAAGCTCGGCGGTTTGCCTGATCACCTCTAAATATTTAGCATCAAGATGCCCGCCCGGCACCCGGATTCTGGCTGCGGTCTGATAGCGTTCTTTCGTAACCCGAAACGCATTCTTTTTTAAGCGTTTGGTGTTGATATCCATGCTCATATTGTCACCCTCCCTTAATCCAGCAGCGTTTTGGCCTTGACATAATTAAATACCGGGCCTTCCAGACAGATATAGGTATCATCCATTTTGCAATGGCCGCATTTGCCTACACCACAGCACATTTTTCGTTCATAAGAAACCCAGATGTTCTCCTCAGCAGCCCCGTTACTCAGGAATTCCGCTACCGTAAACTTCATCATCAGCGGTGGCCCGACTACAATGATTTGGGCCTGGCTGATATCAGACACTGCAAGATCTTTGATGTATGTGGTAATTAGCCCGGTATTACCCAGGTACGAACTGTCACTGCTTTTATCAACAGTCAAAACAATATTTATCGTCTGCCGCCATTTTTCCAGGTCAGCTTTAAAAAGAATATCCTGAGGTGACTTAAACCCGGCCAGCAGTGTGAACGATTTAGCCTCGCCGGGATTGGCGGCGAAATAGTCAACAATACCTTTAACCGGTGCCAGGCCGGTGCCGCCGGCAGCAACGATAACCTCCTTGCCGCGATACAGGCCGGCATCAAATCCATTGCCGTACGGCCCGCGCAGAAAGAGCGCATCGCCTTCCTGCAATTCATGAATCGTATTTGTTACAACCCCAACCCGCCGGATTGTCAGACCGATAGAGTTATCACCAATGTCGCTCACCGAAATTGGGGCCTCACCGTATTTAGGGATCGAGACCTCAAAGAATTGGCCGGGTTTAACAGAGCCGCTATATTCCATAAAGAAGGTATAATCAGTGTCGGTATGTGGCACGATTTTCAAAATACGCGATCTAAACGGCTTATAGATATTACTCATGCCTGCGCCCCCTCTGCAGCTGTTGCCAGCTTATTAATACAGTTGGCAAACGAGATATATTCCGGACAGATATCGTCACAGCGGCCACAGCCAACACACATGTGATGGCCAAACCTTTTTTTATAATCGCCGACTTTGTGCATAACGCGAAAGCGCATTCGCTCGCCTTTATCCTTACGGAACCCATGCCCGCCCGCCATGTCGGTAAAGCCGTCAACCATGCAGGAGGCCCATACCCGCCGGCGTTCACCGGTATTGGCATTGTCCTTATAAAAAATATCCTGCATTGAGAAACAACTGCAGGTCGGACAAACAAAGCTGCAGCGCCCGCACCCCAGACAGCGGGCAGAATACTCCTGCCACGCAGGCGACCCGGCCACCCCGGTAAGGGCTATGTTCTCAGGAACCGTTACCGTAACAGGGTTTTCCCGGACAAACAGCGGCTCACTCTGAACCTGCGGCTCATCACAACAGTTGAACTCGCTGTTATTGACACCAATATAAACCGACTCCCCGGCTAACCTGACAAATAAGTCATATTCATCGGTAGAATTGGTCCCCATGCTAACACAAAAACAGTTAGCAAAACTATTCTGACATTCAATCAAAGCAAACCGCACCTTTTCGCGAAAAACCTTGTAATACGGATCTTCCA
>JAQSXM010000139.1 GCA_029256645.1 Sporomusa sp.
CCCTAACTGGGGCGGTATCCGGATTGAGGATCAAATTCTTATAACTACCAATGGCTATGAGAATCTGATTTCTACCACACATGACCTGCTTGAACTGTAAGTTGCTGTGCAATCTGCCCTATCATATAGGGATAGGGCAGATTGCACAGCAAAGCGTTATTATACCCCTGATATTTACTAGGTAGAATAAATAGCGAAAAGGTTCTGATGGCTTAGATGTGGGTTGCCTGGCCGGCAGCCCTTTTTTGTTTTATGTGAGCAGGAAAATGGCTATCACCAGACAGGGTACGTAAGTTGGAATAGGCTATGCCAGCCAGCGGCCTGGTAATGGGGTGATTCAAAAAAGTTGATTTTTTTATGTATTATTCCAATTTTGCCGAATATTTTTGATTGTGCTATGATTAGCTCATTAGATGTTGAAAAACTATTATCTCATTCCTGTAGAAGGACAATGAACTCTCTTCAGCGGTTTAACTATAAATCCAACTATTATATCTTAATTTCAAAGGTAATGGTGTACGCGTTGTTTTATAATGGCAAAGGAAGGATGAATACTGTGGAATACAAATTCCTTTTAGAATCCATATTAGAGCATTTGGATGAAGGAATTTTAGTGGTAGATAAGAGTGCAAATGTTACTTTTTACAATGAGCCAGCAACTAATATAGCGGGTATTACGCAAGAAAAGGCAATCGGAAAAAATATATTGGACATTTTTCCTGAACTAACTTCTGAAAGCAGTACTTTCTATAAAGTATTGAGGAATAAGCAGCCGATCATAGATTATGTTCAGACATACATCAATTATCAAGGGGTGGCAGTGTCTACCCTGACAACGACGATACCGTTGATAAAACAAGGGGAAATTGTTGGTGCACTTGAAATATACCGGGATTTAACCCAGGTGAAAGAATTATCAGAGAAAGTATTAAGCCTTCAATCTGAATTATTTAAGAAAAAGGACAATGAAAAATCATATAAGGGTAATGGCGTCATATATACTTTTGATGATATTATTGGGGAAAGTACGGCTATAAAAGAATTGAAAGAGCGGGCTCGAAAAATAGCTGATAGTAGTTCGCCGGTACTGGTCTATGGAGAAACCGGAACAGGGAAAGAGCTGCTGGTTCAGGCCATTCATGATGCGAGTAAGCTGCGAAGAAACCAGCCTTTTATCGCGCAAAACTGTGCAGCGCTGCCCAATACCCTCTTGGATAGCATCCTGTTTGGCACAACAGCAGGCAGTTTTACAGGTGCGCGTGATAAACCGGGGCTTTTTGAACTAGCTGACGGCGGAACTTTATTTTTAGATGAAGTTAATTCCATGGATATGGAGCTTCAGGGGAAACTATTGCGTGTGTTGCAAGATGGTGTTGTCCGCAGGGTAGGGGGGATCAATACGATAGTTGTCGATGTAAGAATTATCGCCAGTACCAATGAGCACCCCCTGAAAATTGTCGAGCAAAAACTGCTGCGGAAAGACTTGTATTACCGGTTGAACGTTATTCCTTTAAATATTCCTGCTTTGAAAGAACGAAAAGAGGATATTGCAACACTCACACAGTTCTTTATTGATATGAATAATGACAAAGTGAATAAAAAAGTAAAGCGAATCTCTGCTGCGGTATTGGATATATTCCAGTCCTATCATTGGCCTGGCAACATTCGGGAACTGAAATATACCATTGAAAGCATCATGAACTTTACTGATAACAATATTATTGATATTATTGATGTACCTCACCATATAATCAGCTCGATACAAGCAACTGAGATGAAACAGCAAGAGCCTGCCGGCGATATTGTGGTTTCTTCGTTGGTGGACAATCTCAATGAATATGAGAAGAAATTAATCCAAATGGCCATAAAGCAAGCGAATGGCAATGGGGCAAAAGCAGCAAGAATACTGAATATCCCTCGACAGACCTTGCATAATAAACTTAAAAAACACAATATTCATTGGGAAGTCATAGTAAATAATAATAGAGAATGATTAGATTTTATGTCCCGGAATTCGGACAATGTCAATGCTGAACATGTCTGGATTTTGGGACATTTTCATTAATAATCGGATAAAACACCTCTAGACTCAGATTTTCCGGTTTTACTTATACCAAATAATATTTGGCATGATTATTGCAACGTTAAAAGGGTAGAAATCATTAAATTACAGTGATCAGAAAGTGTGTAGAGGTTACTGTAGCAAACAAATTTGACTGGAGGTGATTTAATGACAGGAATAGTGTTTAATATTCAGAAATATTCAATACATGATGGTCCAGGGATACGAACCACTATTTTTTTAAAAGGCTGTTTTTTAGCCTGTTGGTGGTGTCACAATCCGGAAAGTCTGGCGTTAACAACGCAAATAGTCTTTTTAAAAAACAAATGTATAGGCTGCGGCGATTGTGTGCAAAGCTGCCCTAATACAGCAATAACATTTTCAAACCAGGGTTTTAAAAAAGATGAGGCAAAATGCAGTTTATGCGAAGCTTGTACAAATATATGCCCTACTGGTGCCATGGAGCGGTTGGGCCAGAAAATGACTGCAGCAGAGGTTATGCAGGAAATAGAAAAAGACAGGGTCTTTTATGAAGAGTCTGGTGGTGGGGTTACATTCTCCGGAGGTGAAGCCTTAACACAGCTAGACTTTCTTGAGGAGCTGCTGTCAGCCTGTAAAGCCAGCGGTATTCATACGGCTTTAGACACTTCCGGTTATGCACCCTGGCAATCAATTGCCAGGATAAAAGATAAGGTAGATTTGTTCTTATATGATATTAAGCTTATGGATGATGAAAAACACAGAAAATACACGGGTGTATCCAATACGCTGATATTAGATAATCTAAAGAAACTCTCAGCCAATCACAGTAGAATCTGGATCCGTGTACCTGTTATACCGGGAATAAATGATGATGAGGCAAATATGGAAAAAATGGGTGCGTTTATAGCATCATTGAACTTGAGAGAGGTTTATCTATTGCCATATCACAACATTGCTAGTGATAAATATACGAGGCTGGGTAAAGTCTATCAACTGGCTGACCTGCAGTCTCTTTCTCATGAAAAAATGGATGAGGCTTCCCAAAAACTAAAAATGTTTGGACTGAATGTACAAATAGGAGGGTGATAAGCAATGGCCAATGGAAAGAACGTCAACAGCAGGGTGGAAAAATTGAGAGAGCAGAGTGTTACCTCAGTTCCGCGGTTATCGATCGAAAGAGCCAGGCTGGTAACCGAGGCTTACAAACAATACGCTGGCACAGTTTCCATTCCGGTACTGAGAGCATTAACCTTTAAATATCTAATGGAGAATAAGTCTATTTGCATCAATGAGGGTGAGCTTATTGTTGGCGAACGGGGCACTGGACCGCAGGAGGCGCCGACTTATCCGGAATTATGCTGCCACACGGTAGAAGATTTTGATATTATGGATAAGCGGGAAAAAATCTTCTTTAGGGTCGATCAGGAAACAAAGCGGGTTCAAAAAGAAGAAATCATTCCTTTCTGGCAGGGAAAAGCCATTCGTGATCTAATGTTTGAGCAGATGACACCCGCCTGGAAGGATTGCTATGAGGCCGGAATTTATACTGAATTCATGGAACAAAGGGCACCCGGTCATACGGTTGCGGGCGGAAAAATATATCAGCAAGGCTTTCTTGATTTCAAAAAAGATATTGAGAAACAGCTGCAGGTCTTGGATTACCAACATGATTCCGAAGCTTACGACAAGCAAGAAGAACTGAGAGCGATGGCAATTTGTTGTGATGCGGTTATTGCTTTTGCTCACAGGCATGCTGATCAGGCCAGGGAGCTGGCTGATAAAGAACAGGATCCTGCAAGGAAGAAAGAGCTGGAAGAGATTGCCGAGGTTTGCTCTCATGTGCCAGCCTATGCGCCAAGAACTTTCAGAGAAGCGTTACAGACATACTGGTTTGTTCACCTAAGCGTAATCACGGAATTAAATACATGGGATTCCTTCTGTCCGGGTAAGCTGGACATCCACCTTCATCCTTTCTATGAAAGAGAGATTCAGGCAAAAACCCTGACGCGTGAGGTTGCGAAAGAATTATTGCAATGCTTCTGGGTTAAGTTTAATAACCAGCCGGCTCCCCCAAAGGTGGGGATTACCCTCCAGGAAAGTGCTACTTATACAGATTTTTGCAACATCAATATTGGGGGCATCAAGCCTGACGGCAGTAACGGGGTCAATGAAGTATCCTATTTGCTCTTAGATATTGTTGAGGAGATGGAACTCCTGCAACCTAGTACCAATGTGCAAATCAGCAGGAAAAACCCGGATCAGTTTGTCATCAGAGCCGCTGAAGTAATCCGGGCCGGCATGGGTTTTCCCTCGGTGTTCAATACTGACGCAGTACTGGAAGAACTGCTTCGTCAGGGAAAAAGCCTTGAAGATGCGCGCGGTGGCGGTACTAGCGGTTGTGTTGAGGTAGGCTGTTTTGGTAAAGAGGCATATATCCTGACAGGGTACTTAAATCTCGTAAAAATACTGGAGATTACCCTCCATAACGGCATTGATCCGCGAACAGGTAAAAAGCTGGGGCTTGAAACAGGGGACCCAGCCCAATTCGGTTCATTGGAAGAGCTACTGGCGGCATTTAAGCAACAGGTTGGGCATTTTGTTGATATTAAAATCAGAGGCAACAATATCATCGAAATGCTGTATGCTAAGTATATGCCTGCCCCATTCATGTCAGTTGTGATTGATGACTGCATTGCAAAAGGCAGGGATTATAATGCCGGTGGTGCCAGATACAACTCCCGGTATATCCAGGGCGTTGGTATCGGCAGTATTACAGACTGTTTGTCTGCTATTGAATATCATGTGTTTGATAAGAAGAAATTCTTAATGGGTGAACTATTAGATATTGTAAAGGTTGATTTTGCAGGGCATGAAAAGGTACGTCAGCTGCTTTTGAACAAAACCCCGAAATACGGTAATGATGATGATTATGCAGATCATATTATGCTCAAGGTATTTGAGATTTTCCATGAAGTTGTCAATGGTAGAAAAACACCAACTGGCGGAACTTATCGGATTGAGATGCTGCCAACTACCTGCCATGTGTACTTTGGGGCAGTCATTGGCGCCACTCCGGATGGCAGGAACGCCGGCCGGCCTCTTTCCGAAGGGATTTCTCCTGTACAGGGTGCTGATAGAAACGGCCCCACGGCAGTAATCAAATCAGCAGCAAAAATGGATCAGCTAAGAACTGGCGGGGCCTTGCTTAACCAAAAGTTTACACCCCAGGTAGTACAGGGAGAAGAAGGTCTGAAAAAATTAAAAGATCTGATCCGGGCGTACTTTAAGCTGGATGGTCACCATATTCAATTCAATATAGTCGATGCCGGCACCTTAAGGGATGCCCAAAAGAATCCGGAGAAATATAATAATCTCATTGTGCGGGTGGCCGGTTACAGCGATTACTTTAATAATCTTACGAAAGCTTTACAGGATGAAATTATTGATAGAACAGAACATAAAGATTTCTAAAGTAATTCTATAGAAACTCTAGCAAAAGTCTCTGGCGCAGGGATATTGGCGCGCAATCTACTATATGGGAGGGTACCGATTGACTGAAGAAACAATAGGTAAAACCGAAGCTGCAAAACAGACCAGGCAGATGGGAAGGATGATGGCCGGACTTTATTATCACCTGAGCCGGGAGATGATTGCTGCTATGGGTACTGAGAATGCTAAAGAGATTATTAATAAAGCGATACAGTCCTACGGCACAGAACGTGGTATCGAGCAGCGGGAAAGGGTTAGTCAGGCCGGCTTTGAGCACACACCGGAAAACTACGGCTCAGTTCCGGACCTGCCGGTCCTCGGGTGGGATGTGGAGAAAGTGAAGAATGGCGAAAATGCAACCCATATTCAAATTACCTATTGCCCTTTTGCCGAGTATTGGCAAGAAAAAGACTTTGCAGAAATTGGCCGGCTATATTGTATGATAGATCAGGCTAAATTTACTGCTTTTCATCCGGACAGCAATTTGTTGCATTTGAAAAACGTTCTGGACGGGGATGCTTTTTGTGAAATGGTCTGCCGGCGAAAACCCAAAGAGTAACATGTGCAAAATATAAAAAATGCAGCCAACCTTTTAAGCGGTTGGCTGCATTTTTTATATTTATAGATTTAAAGGTTATTTCTCTACCATGTAAGGATAGTTAACTACTGTGCGAGGAACCAGTGTCTCCTTAATTGCCCGTTGATTCATCCAACGATACAGGTTGATAGCACTGCCGGCTTTATCATTTGTTCCTGAGCCGCGGCTGCCGCCGAATGGCTGTTGGCCAACAACTGCACCGGTAGGTTTGTCGTTGATATAGAAGTTGCCTGCTGCATGATCCAATGCTTTTGCCAGCTTGATAATGGCTGCTCTGTCCTGGGCAAATACAGCACCTGTCAGTGCATAGCTGGTTGCTGTATCGCATGCTTTTAAGGTTTCTTCTAATTTGTCATTCGGATAGATATAAATGGTCATGACCGGTCCAAAGATTTCTTCTACCATTGTTTTAAAAGTAGGTGTTTTTGCTAAGATTACTGTAGGCTCTACAAAGTATCCTACACTGTCATCACAGCCACCACCGATGATGATCTCAGCTTCTGTAGATTCCCGGGCATAATCAAGATAATTTTTAATGTTCTGGAATGATTTCTGATCAATAACAGCGTTCATGAGATTTGTAAAATCACGAACATCACCCATTTTAATTTTGCCAATTTCCTCTTCAAGGCGTACTTTTACCTTGCCCCATAGACTCTCAGGGATGTAAGCACGGGATGCTGCAGAGCATTTTTGTCCCTGATATTCGAAAGCGCCAAGAACAATTGCGCAGGTAAGCGCTTCAACATCTGCTGTTTCATGAGCAAAGATAAAGTCTTTACCACCTGTCTCACCAACAAGTCGGGGGTAGGTAACATAGTTATTAATGTTTTGACCAACCTGATTCCAAATATCGTTGAATACGCCTGTAGAGCCTGTGAAATGGAAGCCTGCCATTTTCGGATGCGGCACTACAACCTTACCGAAGTCAACACCCCGGCAAGGTACAAAGTTGATAACACCTGCAGGTAAGCCAGCTTCTATAAGGATTTGCATGAAGTAGTAGTTTGAAAGTACAGCTGTTGATGACGGTTTCCATAAGACCGTGTTACCGCACATAGCCGGAGCTGTAGGAAGGTTGCCTCCAATTGATGTAAAATTGAAAGGTGTGATTGCTGCAACAAACCCGTCAAGTGCACGATATTCTACACGGTTCCAGACCCCATCGGTGCTGAGGGGTTGTTGTTTGTATATCTCCTGAACGAAATGAGCATTAAAACGCAGGAAATCTGCCATTTCACAGATTACATCAATTTCTGATTGGTAAGGATTCTTGCTTTGGCCGAGCATACAAGCAGCCGATAATTTCGCTCTATATTTTCCTGTTAGTAAATCTGCCGCTTTTAAGAAAATGGTAGCTCGATGCTCCCAGGGCATATTCTCCCACTCTTCTCTTGCTGCTTCTGCTGCAGTGATTGCCATAAGCAGCTCTTTTTCGCCAGCTATATAATAGTGGCCAAGTACTTTTTTATGATCATGGGGGCAAATCATGTTTGCTTTGTTTGCTGTACGAACTTCTTTGCCAGCAATAATAAGCGGTACTTCAACCGGGTTGGCTAATTGTCTTTCAAGCTCTGCCTTTAAAGCAACAGTTTCAGGTGATCCCGGCATATAACCTTTAATAGGTTCATTGACCGGCGGTTTGACTTGGAAATAGGCATTGTTCATTACTAAAATTCCTCCTTGCGTATTTTTTAATAACCTATGATACCTTTCGCGGCTATCC
>JAQSXM010000140.1 GCA_029256645.1 Sporomusa sp.
TTTTATTAGCAACTTCTCCTGACGTTGCTTTGAGCGCCAATGCCAAGTCTTTGTTGTCAATCTCTCTAAGTACAAGCTGAAGTGATCTGTCATCAAGCAGCACAATATCCTCAAAGACAAACATCCGTTTCTTAATTTCCTCTGCCAGTTCAGGATTCTGCACTTCCATATTCTCAATAATTGTGCGCTCAGTAGTCCTGTCAACCCGATTAAGAATCTCGACTATCGAATCAACGCCACCAGCCGCTGTAAAGTCCTGAGTTACCAGTGATGACAGTTTGCGCTCTAAGATTCTTTCAACATCGCGGATAACATCTGGTGATGTACGGTCCATTGTCGCAATACGCCGGGCAACATCTACCTGCCGTTCAGGCGCTAATGCCGAAACAATGGCTGCTGACTGCTCAGGTTGAAGATATGCCATAATTAGTGCAATGGTTTGTGGGTGTTCATTCTGAATGAAGTTAAGTAATTGACTTGGATCAGTTTTGCGAGCAAAATCAAAAGGCCGTATTTGGAGACTTGTAGTCAGGCGGTTAATAATTGATACCGCTTTTTCTGCTCCTAATGCCTTTTCCAATACTTCGCGGGCATAATCCAAACCACCATTGCTAATATATTCCTTAGCTAAACACATTTGATGAAATTCAGTTAGTACTTTATCTTTTTGTTCTTGGGATAATTTGCGTTGATTAGCAATTTCCAGCGTTAACTTTTCTATTTCGTCTTCACGCATGTGTTTTAGTATTTGGGCCGAGATATCTGGACCTAAAGCGATTAATAAAATTGCTGCTTTTTGTTTGCCTGTCAATTCGTTTGACTGGTACATGGCCTAGACCCCTCCCACTATTCTTCTGCCAGCCAAGTCTTGATCAGCTGAGCAACATCTTCAGGTCGCGATTTTGCATATTTCTCAACAGTACTTCGTTGTTCGGCCCGTTCTTTTTCCTGAGCAGTTAGTTCCTGAATCGCAGCCTGTGCCTCAACATCAGCAAGAGGCTGCGGCTGAATAGCAAGGGCCTCGACAAACTCAGCTTCTTGTTCACGACGTTGAATACGCCTTCGAATCAAATAAAGTATGGCTATAATAGCAATAATGATAAGTCCCACTTTAACCATAAGCGCCTGTTGTTGTTGTTTAGTATTTTCTTCTTCATCTTTTCGCTGCTTATCTGCCAGTTCAGTGCTGAATTGAATACTTTCTACAGCGACACTATCGCCGCGAGAGGGGTTAATTCCAATCGCACTGGCTACTGTTTTACTCAGGCTATCCTGTTGAGGCTTAGGCACTGCCGCATCAACAAGAACAGCCACAGTTACCCTTTTAATAGACCCTGGGGTACTTACCACTTTTTCTTTGGTTTCATTTATTTCATAGTTACGTGTTACTTCTTTTTTCTCATAATTGGATTGAGAATTATTGCTAGTTACATACCCTGGAATGTTAGAGGTAGTGCCGGGAACACCGCCCGGGGCACCCGAGTTGCCTGTATAATTTTCGTTCACTTCCTGAGAACTGCGGATGATACCTTTATCATCGACAACAGGTTCGAAAGTCTGCCTGTCCATAGTACGTTGATCAAAATTGAGTTCAACATTGACTCTGGCAGCTGCTTTACCTATTCCCAGTGTCTGATCAAGTAAAGATTGAACATTTTTTTGCAGATCGTCTTGAACCTTCTTTGTCATTTCAAACTGAGTCAAAGTCGTCGTGCCTGCCATCTGTGCTTCTTCCGACTGATCGTTCAAAACCCGGGCAAGATTATCAACAACAGTAATGTTCTCCGGCTTCAAGCCTTGAACACTATGACCCACCAGGTTAACAATGCCTTTAACCTGTTGTGGTGATAATTGGGTTGATGGTTTAAGCTTAAGCATAATAGAGGCCGTAGCAGGCTTCTCGCTTTTTTTATAGAGGCTGTCTTCAGACATGACAATATGAACCCTGGCTTTTTCCACTTCTTCCATCTGCTCAATCGTCCGGGTGAGTTCCCCTTGGATAGCCTGCAATAACTGAACCTTATTTTGGAACTCAGTTGCACCAAATTTATTCTGTTCAAATATTTCAAACCCTTTGTTTCCCCTTGGCAAACCCTGGCTGGCTAAATCAAGCCGAAGTTTGTGTACATCTTTGGATGGCACTAAAACTACAGTGCCATTACTGCCAGTTTGAACTTCATAAGGAACTTTCATTTCTTTTAACTTCGCAGTAACTTTACCTGCATCTTCGGCCTCAAGAGTAGTAAATAAAGGCACATTATCAGGGCGGCCGCCCCACCAGTAGCTCCAAGACAGAATAGCTAAAAATATGCATGCGGCTGTACCAAGAATAATGTACCTGTGTTTATTATTCATATTTTGCCAAAGGCGCAGAGACTGTTCTTTCAAGTCAGCCATGTCTCCACCCTTTCAGTTAAGGAAAAGTAACTCAATAATATATATTAGACAAAAGGTATTCTCGGTAATGCGGGCCCGTTTTCAGTTCAGCATTACACCTGCATCCTCATTACTTCCTGATAAGCGTCGACAACCTTATTGCGAACCTGCATTGTAAGTTGCAGCGCAATCGATGCTTTTTCAGCGGCAATTGTTACCTCAGCTACGTCCTCAATTTTACCTGCAGCAAGATTTAGTGATGCCTGTCGAGATTCGCCCTGCAGATTATTAACGCTCGTTAACGCATCTTTCAAGTATTCACCAAAAGCCTTTTCTGGCTGTTGGGAGCTGTCAACAGCACTTGTTCCGGTTAGCGTACCCTTCACAGGCAACATTTTTAAAGCTTCAATTTTCATGTCTATTCTCCTATCTTCCTATATCCAAAGCCTTGGCAGCCATGCTTTTAGCTGCGTTGACCGCCGCTACGTTAGCCTCGTAAGCTCTTGAAGCAGTAATCATATCAACCATTTCAGTGACAATATTCACATTTGGCATTTCTACATATCCCTCGCGGTTAGCATCCGGATGATTCGGATCATACATAAGTTTAAGCGGAGCATTGTCTTTAATAATACCGGTTACCCGCACACCATCGCCTGCATCAACTTGACGGGAAAGCATCTGACTAAAAGAGGCCTGACCAGAACGTGGTTCAAATACTACCATTTGTCGATGATAGGCACCGCCATCAGCTGTTCGGGTAGTATTAGCATTGGCTATATTATTAGAGATAACATCCATACGCAGGCGCTCGGCTGTCATGCCCGAAGCGGCAGCATCAATAGCCCTGAACAATCCCATAATTAGCGTCTCCCTTCATTAATCGCAGACTTAATTCCCGAAAAATATTTACTCAGTTGTTGAGCAATAGCGTCATAATACATAGAATTTTTGGACAGGTTGGCCATCTCACTGTCTATATCTACATTATTGCCATCATTTCGTAGTGAGGTAGTAGTAATTGTGTTAACAGTAGGTTTGATGTCCATCATCCCTGATTTTAGAGGCATATGGCGTTCGTGAGTCCGGGCAAGTGGCTTACTGTCAGTACTCAATGCCAATTCCAATTGATCCTCAAAACTTACTTCGCTTTTTTTAAATTCCGGGGTATTTACATTCGCGATATTGTTACTGATTACTTTATGGCGAAGTGAGGCTGCGCCCAACGCTTTTTCCAATATCGAAACCTGTGGTGATTTTAAAAGTGAGTTAAGCATTGCTGCCCTCCTGTTGATTTTAGATACATTCATATTGTTACTAACGGTACTTGAAATCTTTAATATTATGCATATTTCTACATAATACGCAAAATTCCTCTAAAAATCTGCTTAAGTTTTATAAATAGGGCCAAAGTCCTACCGGTATATATGAGGTTTAGGTATTGGGCACTATAAACTCTGGGCATGCCATATTCTAACAAAAAAAATCCAGCTGTATAAATACAGCTGGATAAATATACAAGTTTATTTCTTTAATTTTTTTAATTCATCTAATAAACGCTCATTTAGTACTTTAATATAGGTTCCTTTCATACCAAGGGACTTTGATTCAATTACACCCGCACTCTCAAACTTCCGCAGTGCATTTACAATAACTGAGCGGGTGATGCCGACGCGGTCGGCTATTTTGCTGGCGACCAGAAGCCCTTCATTGCCTTCAAGTTCACTTAGAATATGCATAACAGCCTCTAGTTCAGAGTAAGACAATGTGCCTAACGCAACTTGTACAGTAGCCTTTTTCCGGGCTTCCTCTTCAATTTTCTCACTGCGGTCTCTAAGCATTTCCATACCAACAACCGTAGCACCATACTCCGCCAATACCAAATCATCATCGGTAAACTCAGCACTGAATTTGGCAACAATCAGCGTGCCAATTCGTTCACCAACACCATGAATTGGTACAATAGTGGTAAATTTATCATTAAACATACAACTTGTTCCATCACTAAATGTGCATAGGCCGCCTTCTAGTCGAAGATTAGGCGACGTTAGATCAATTTTTTGTAACCATGAAACATAGCGTTCCGGGAATTTACCCAGTTGAAGTACTTTATCCCGCATGAGATCGCATTCAAAATCATCAATTAAAGCAAACCCTAAAACAGAACCATCCTTGCTGACAATATAAACATTAGCGGCCATAACTGAGCTAAGTACTGTAGAAACCTCACTATATTCAACGTTTTCAGATTTCTGAAGCAGTTTGTTGATTGTACGAGTGCGTTCCAATAATGATAACATTAATATTCCCCTACCTTTCAAAATTAAGACAAATTAAGCTATAAAATATAGTGACTTAAATCTTGATTAACAACTATGTGGTCTAGTTTAGATTTGACATACTCACGGTTAATGATGACGAGCCGTTCAATCGCGTCAGGAGCATCAAACGCCAGATCTTCCAAGAGTTTCTCTAATATAGTGTGCAACCGGCGAGCTCCAATGTTTTCAGTCTGGGCATTTACCTTGCACGCGATGTCTGCCAGTTCATCAATAGCGTCCTCTGTAAACTCAATTTTTATACCTTCAGTCTCAAGAAGACTAATATATTGCTTTATTAACGCATTGGCTGGCTCAGTTAATATCTGACGCAAGTCTTCTTTTGACAGATTGGTCAGTTCAACCCGGATTGGAAATCGTCCTTGCAATTCAGGTATTAAGTCAGATGGTTTTGACACATGGAAGGCGCCTGCGGCAATAAATAAGATATGATCAGTTTTCACAGGTCCATATTTACTGACAACGGTAGAGCCTTCCACAATCGGCAGGATGTCACGCTGAACTCCTTCCCGCGAAACATCAGGTCCGGAGCTATGCCCCCTGCCAGCTATCTTGTCAATTTCATCGAGAAAGATAATGCCTGAGTTCTCGGCAAGACTGACTGCGCTTGTTGTAACCTCATCCATATCAATTAGCTTTTGTGCTTCTTCTTGGATAAAGATTTTTCGGGCGTTAGCAATGGTTACTTTACGTTTCTTTTGCTTCTTAGGGATTAAGTTACCGAGCATATCCTGTATATTCATACCCATTTCTTCAATTCCGGTTCCAGCAAACATCCCCATCGCCGGTTGAGTAGCATCTTCGACTGTAATCTCTATGAGTTCGTCTTCGAGTTCACCACTACTCAAACGTTTACGCCACCATTCACGACCAGTGTTGAATGATTGAGACTCTTCAGGCTCTGGTGGTTTATCCTGATTAGTCCCCATACCACCAGAAAACAGCATTTCAAATGGATTACGGAGCGATTCTTTTTTTACCGGTGGAACAAAGTGATCAAGAATACGTTCGTCCGCCAACTCTTTAGCCTTATCATTTACTTCAATTATTTTATGTTGTTTAACCATGCGGATTGATGTTTCCACCAAATCACGCACCATTGATTCGACATCACGCCCAACATAACCTATCTCAGTAAACTTAGTTGCTTCGACTTTAACAAAAGGAGCATTCACAAGCTTGGCCAGACGCCTGGCTATTTCTGTTTTACCAACACCTGTAGGACCAATCATTAAAATATTCTTAGGGATAATCTCTTCCTTAAGCTCTGCTGGCAGTCTCTTACTGCGCCAACGATTTCTTAGAGCCACGGCCACTGATCTTTTTGCCTGCTGTTGACCGATTATGTACTTGTTTAATTCATTGACTATCTCTTTTGGTGTAAGTTCCAGCAAAATCATCCCCCCTTTAGACTATAACTCTTCAACCGTAATATGGTCGTTCGTATACACGCAAATATTTGCGGCAATTTCCAGTGCTGTACGGACAATAGCATCAGCAGTCAATGTAGAGTGCTGTACCAGCGCCCTAGCAGCCGCCAGGGCATAAGGCCCCCCGGATCCAATAGCGGTTACACCATCATCTGGTTCAATAACCTCACCATTACCAGAAATAATAAGAAGATGCTCGGCATCAACGACAATAAGAAGCGCTTCTAACCGCCTTAAAACCCTATCAGAACGCCATTCTTTTGCAAGTTCAACTGCTGCTCTCATCATGTTTCCATTAAACTCTTCGAGCTTTCCTTCAAACTTTTCAAACAAAGTAAATGCATCAGCTACCGAACCGGCAAACCCGGCTAATACTTTACCATGGTAAAGTCGGCGGACTTTCTTTGCATTATGCTTCATTACTGTATTTTGACCAAAAGTTACCTGCCCGTCACCTGCTATGGCAGTTTTCCCCTGATAGCGAACCGCGACAATTGTTGTAGCATGAAACATAAGTATCACCTCCGAGGAAATTTAGGCCCGTGGATGAGATTTTTTATAACTCGCTTTAAGTCTTTCGGTACTTACATGTGTGTAAAGCTGAGTAGTTGATAAATTAACATGCCCTAAAAGCTCTTGTACTGACCTCAGGTCAGCACCATTGTCTAAAAGATGGGTAGCAAAGGTGTGACGAATGCTGTGAGGGGTAACATTCTTTTTGATTGCTAACGCCTCTACATATTTTTCTACAATCCGTCGGATACTCCTGTCAGTAAGTGCTCCACCCCGGTTATTTACAAACAGGCGCTGATGGACTTTTCCAGTTTGCCTGCCATATTTGCCTGCCTGTGCACATAGTTTGCTACGTGAACTTAACAGATAGCTATCTAAAATTCGGGCAGCACTCCGGCCAATAAGGACTATCCTTTCTTTGGCCCCCTTACCAGATACAATAATTGTTCGACTAGTAAAATCAATATCCGGCAGGTTAATCCCTGCAAGCTCACTAACCCGGGCCCCAGTTGCATAGAGCATTTCCAGCACAGCTCTGTCTCTAAGACCCAATGGACTGTTATCCGGTAAGGTGATTAACTCACTAATTTCATTAGTATCAAGAAAAACAGGCAGTTTTTTTTCTAATTTAGGTGTTCTAACAGCATCAAAGGCGTTTTCACTCAAAATATTCTCGCGGCATAAAAACCGGAAAAACGACCTAAGCGCCGCAATTCGTCGCATAATGGTCGCTTTGGCATACTGCTCAGATTTTAGATAAGCCAAATAACTACGAATTAAAATCGGAGTAGTCTTAATAAGCAGAGCCTCCTCAGCCCCTTGTCTAGACACAAACTCCACAAACTGCAGAATATCACGTTGGTAATTGTGAATAGTGTGCTGGGATGCATTTTTTTCAATTTTAAGGTACAATATAAACTTCTCGATGAGTTGGTCAATGGTATCCAATTCTTCGTTTTTAGACATTGTCACTCGTTCTTTCGCATGTTACCTAGTTCTGGTCTTGTGGAAATTACTATTATACTAACATACCTGCAATAATTCCGCAATATTATTGTCAAATTATTCAAATAAATTCTCCAGTACCCCTAATGCTCTTTCAGCAATAGTTTTGTTTTTGAGCTTCTTATCTTTAATCTTATGCCCTAGTGGAGGCAACAATATAACGGCACAGGGCACCATGAGCTGTTTCTTCCGGAAAAATCTGTGGGTCAAGACCGCGCGCCAACCTACCGGCGTTTATACCTGCGATCAGTCCGCTTGCCGCTGATTCAACATAACCCTCAACGCCGGTAATCTGTCCGGCAAATAGTATTTGTGGTTGCTCTTTCATCTGTAATGTAGGACGCAATATCATTGGTGAGTTAACGAATGTATTCCGGTGCATCACCCCATAACGAACAAACTCAGCATTCTCCAGACCTGGAATAAGCTTGAACACCCGACTTTGTTCAGGCCATTTAAGGTGGGTTTGAAAACCAACAATGTTATATAATGTTGCTGCGAAATTATCTTGACGAAGTTGCACTACAGCATGAGGCATTTCACCAGTCTCCGGATGTCTTAAACCTACAGGTTTCATTGGCCCGAATCGCATAGTTTCAATTCCCCTGGCAGCCATAGCCTCTATCGGCATACAGCCTTCAAACACGACTATCTTTTCAAAGTCTTTAACCGGAGCAGCCTCGGCCTGAGTCAGCTCATGCCAAAAAAGTTCATATTGCTCTTTGGTCATTGGGCAGTTTAGGTAGTCATCATCGCCCTTACCATAACGGGAAGCCCGATAAATAATATTCATATTAAGTGAGTCAGCGGTTACAATTGGCGCCGCGGCATCGTAAAAGTACAAATACTCACTGCCGGTCAATCGGCTGATTGCACCGGAGAAAGCAGGTGAAGTCAACGGTCCGGTAGCAATAACCAAGGGGCGGGCGTCAGGTATTTCCAGTAATTCAGTATGGATAATGGTAATCCGCGGATGATTGCTAAGAGTCTCAGTAATCATCTGACTAAAACCACTTCGATCAACAGCAAGTGCCCCACCAGCTGGTACGCA
>JAQSXM010000141.1 GCA_029256645.1 Sporomusa sp.
AGAAACTAAAACCTGCCCCTCGTTCCTAAGCTCTCATTAATCAATAAAATTTCTCGCCAATTCCGGACTCAATTTCCTGTAAAGCCTCTCATTTAGCTAATTAAAGACCCTATTGGAGATTAGCTGTATTAGCCTCTCTTAGTAGGGCTTTTTTGTTATATAGCAAAACTAAAATCCCACGCATATAAACAAACCGAGTCACAGTCCCGTTTATATTCAATCAATACACTTTTTGATATTCCGGTTATGTTTGTCACTCGACCGGTTCATAACGAATTTCCCAGGTAAGAGTACCTTTGCGGCTATTGTCTCTAAAAATTCGCCTTTCGTGCATACTGTACCCTGTTACTATAATTTCTACAGCTCTCTTATCAGCTGAAAAAATTTTGTTTTTTGTGCCTGGAGACACTTTTTCAATCTCACCATTCTCCCATACAATCTTAATAACCGATTTCTCCGCATTCTCGCCAGTTGCTTCAAAATTGACAACAGATATGTCCCGGGCGGCTCGCCCCGCAATTGCCTGCCGCAATTCAATTTTTCCTGTAAAAGGAACCTCAATTCCATGAATAATCCGCAATGACGGCATCGGCGTAATTGTAACCCGATTAGCCAGGTCTGCTGAATCTGTGAATCCCTTTTCAGGTATAGTAAAACTCTTGTCCATACCTGGGAAAAACAGATAAGCCGCTATAACAACAACCAACAACATTGAGAGGGCACCTATCAGGAAACTTTTCCACGACTTTACCATCAAACTCACCTACCTTATCAAACTCACAGGTGACTCACGGGGACGGTTCTCCTGAGTCTGTTAAATAGTTATTATAGTTTACTCTACTCTTCCCATAAATCGCGCTTTATTTACTTACACAGTTGCGTCCCTTTTTCTTGGCACGATAGAGGGCTGTGTCGGCAGCTTTGATTACATCCTGCGTTTGTTTGTTCTTTTCACTGCGCTCAGCCACCCCCACACTAATTGTTACAAAGAGCTGCTTGCCCACTGTTTTTCTCTTGGTCTTTTTTTCTTTGCGTCCCTGGTACGCGTAGGGAGTTTTTTCAACTGCCATACGCAATTCTTCCAGAAAGGGTAAGGCATCTGCAACTTTGGTGTGAGGGAAAACTATCGTAAACTCTTCACCGCCATAGCGGAAGGCCTTCCCCCCGCCAGTTACCTTTTTGAGCACAGATGCCACCAAACGCAGTACATCATCGCCGGTGTCATGCCCGTAAGTATCATTAAACTTCTTAAAAAAGTCTATGTCCACCATCGCGATTGTATACTCGCCTCTTAATTTCATCAGTTCCTCTTTAAGCGCACGGCGGGCTGGTAAGCCAGTCAGTTCATCCAGGTACGCCATAGAGTATGAATCCTGGATCACCGCAACGATCAGCATAACGCCGGCAACACCAAAGAAAACGGGGATCGCTATGGGCTGAGTGCTTAAATGCAACGCAATCATTGTGGTGATTAATACAGTTAGTATGGCATTATCTATATGTGTATGATTCTTTAGTTGCCTTATTACAAGCACCAAGAATGCCAGGCTATACGCCAAAATCGCAGCTTGAGGTATTGCGCCGAAAGTAAACAGCGTTTCAGCCTGAGCTTCTTTATGAAAAAAGCTGAGCAATGTTTGATCATTTGATATTGTTGCCAGTGAAATATAGAACAATTGAAAGCCAACAATACTAAAACGCCCTAAACCCCAGGTATTGAAAATACCACGCTCTTTTAACAGGGAAAAGATAAATATATTAACAGGCAGCAACATACAAACAACAGGATACATAACTGCAGGCAAATCCGGTATACCCACAGTAGCTGCCGCCAAATCACTGAGAGCATATTGACAGAGGGCAATCACTGTAGCAATAAAAAAGACCCGGCTGCGATTAAACCACCAGCTTAATAACATAGCAAGCGCATATATCGCATATGAGAAATTATTTATAGTATTGAATAAGACATAATCTGTTTCTAACCAAAGAAAGGCAATAAGCGTAATAAGTAAAAGCCCGAAAGGAATGGTTGTTATGATTGATAGTAGTTTTGCCATTAATTTGCTAAAATCCCTTCATACACTTTCATAAAAAATAACCTTAAAACATATCCATTATAGCAAATTACGACATCTATTGTCATTATTTATGGCTACAACTTCATTACATACGGCAATCTCCTGTTATTTTCAATACACTATACACCTTGGACAGTAAAAAAAACGATGCGCAATCACCTGACGCGCATCGTTTTATATTACATTTGCGGTTTAGTTACTATCATTTTCAGTACCTTGGCTACGAGGCGCTTGCTGATCCTTACATGGTTTAGTCTCAGAAGTTAGCTCTTGCGCTGTTTCAAACTGCATCTCCATTGCCCGTATCCCTTGGTTATTGCCATCCTTCTTAGCTGATGGAACTGCTGAGATTTCTCGTTTCTCAAATCTGTTTGCTACCAAAAAGATTAAGGAAAACAAAACTACAAATCCCAACCCCGCAAATAGGCCGGCCCCTTGTCCGGGAATCAACGGCATACTTACAATAATCAACACGATACTTGCCAGAGCGATCAATGAAGTAGCGGGGAATCCCGGCAGCTGGCATTGCCCGTCAGGAGGACACCCATGACTTTTCCGTAGTTTATGGTGAGTTAGAAGAATGACAAAGTATGAGAAAAGTAAGGAAAATCCACCTGAGCTAACCAGGAAAAGATAAACCTGCTCAGGCAGCAATAGCCCGATGCCTAGCGCAGCAAGCATTGAGAACCCTGAAAGGCCAATTCCCTTATAGGGTATATCACCTTTATCCTGCATCCATGCCGGAGCATGTCCCTCGTCTGCCAGCGATCGCAGCATGCGCCCCAGCCCAAACATGGCCGCTAACATTGTTGAGAGTATAGCAGTTACCAGGACAATGTTAATGATATTGCCCGCCCAGTTAAAGTTCCAGGTGGCTAGTGCAGTCACTAAGGGGCTTTGTTCTGGCGTCAAAGCAGTTGTTGGCACAAGCAGTACTAAAGCGGCAATGGCAGTCACATATAAACCAACTAAGCCAAAAACGGTATATGTAATTGCCTGAGGTACTGTTTTCCCCGGATTAGCTGTTTCAGAAGCGGCCAGACCAAGCACCTCAAACCCTGCATAGGAAAACATTACAATCAGCATACTCCCTGCAAGTCCCCCAATTCCCCCGGGAAGAATTGGCTGACTTGCCACTGCGCCGGCCCCCGCGTTCGACACCCCCGGCATTAGCCCACTAACGATCGCTACGCCGAGAACCACAAACCCCACAATAGCAATGAGCTTTACGGCTGCAAGCCCACTTTCCAGCTTACTTAAGCGCTCTGCCCCGAATAGATTAAGCAGGGTGACAAGGATAATAATGACCGAGCCGAGCAGTGGCAGGGAAACGCCCGGAAGCCAGCTTCGCAGCAATGCTGATACGGCAATTGCCTCACTGGACATTGCCAGCACTAACCCTGTCCAGTAAACCCAGCCTACAACAAAGCCTACAGCAGGTCCAAAAGCCTTTTCTGCAAAAGTACGAAAAGAGCCTGGAGCCGGATCTGCAACCGTCATTTCCGATAGTGCGTACAAAATAGCATAAACCAGAGCACCGCCAGCTATATAAGCGATTATAATTGCAGGACCTGCAGCATGAATGGCAACAGCTGACCCAAGAAAAAACGAGCCTCCAATTACCGTTCCTAAGGCCAGCATCGTTAACTGCCAAGCCGTTAAACCTTCTCCTTGCTTCTTCAAATTAGCCCTCCTTAGTAACTTATTTATCTTCATATACAAGTATCTACGAAGAAGGGTTATGTTATGAGTCTATCTGACATTGTTCTGTTAGACTAAAAAAAGAAGAGCCCGAGCGGACTCTTTCTTGCACCATATCATTATCCCAGCTATGAGGCCATCACTTCTGTATCTACTTTACCAGTATCTGATCCGGATAAATCCTTCTTGACCCAATAAGCGGCAAGAATACTCCCGCTTATATTGTGCCAAACGCTAAAAATTGCTCCCGGAATGGCAGCGATCGGATCCAAGTGCACCAGGGCCAGAGCTACGGCCAGACCAGAGTTCTCGATCCCAATTTCAAAAGCAATCGCTCTGGACTTTGGCTCACTCATTCCCAAGGTCCGGGAGGCACCATAGCCTAAGCCCAGCCCCAGCAGATTATGCATAATAACTGCCAGCAGCGCAATAAACGCCACAGTGCTTATTTTTGCAGCATTGAGTGCGACAACTACACCAATGGTGATAACAATCAAGATCACGGACACAGCAGGAATGATAGGCTGAAGGTATGTTACATACTTTTCTGCCGTTAACCGGAGTGATACGCCAATAATGATCGGTAAGACAATTATTTTAAAAATATCAATAAACAGCGCCGATGTATTCACAGGAATTATCGCCCCCACCAACATTAGGAAAATAGCCGGGGTTAAAATCGGCGACAGCAAGGTATTTAAACTAGAGACCGAAACAGAGAGAGCCGTATCGCCTCTGGCAATAAAAGTCATAACGTTAGAAGCCGTCCCGCTTGGGCAACAGCCAACCAGGATCAGGCCTGCCGCTAGTTCTGGCGGTAATGCTAACAATTTAGCTACCCCCCAGGCCACAACAGGCATAATAAGATACCGCAGTGTTATGCCGTAAAATATGTCTTTCGGTCTTTGCAAAACAAGCTTAAATTCACCGGGTGTCATAGTTAGTCCCATCCCCAGCATAATCATTGCCAGCAGATAAGGAATCTCTTGAGCGAGAGGCTTGAATGCCACAGGATAGTAAAATGCGACAACAGCACCAGCAATAACCCATATTGATACATATTTTGTTACGATTTGTGCGGCTCTAGTTAACTTGCCCATGAAGTTCACAATCCCTATATTCAACAATGTGATTATGGTCATCAACCATCACAATAACGGGTTTTATCAGCCTTGCTTCCTGTTCACTTACCAACGCGTACGTAATAATAATCACAGTATCGCCTGGTTGCACCAGTCTTGCAGCCGCACCATTCAGGCAGATAATTCCCGAGTTCTCCTTACCGGCGATGGTATATGTCTCCAACCTGGCCCCATTATTATTGTTAACAACTTGTACCTTTTCCCCAGGCAGAATATGCGCAGCCCGTAATAAGGCCGCATCAATAGTAATACTGCCCACATAGTTTAGATTAGCCTCGGTAACAGTTGCACGGTGGATTTTGGATTTCATCATTGTCAGAAACATATTTCGCCTCCTAAGTACGTTTTGGGGTCAGGATAATATTATCAATCAGCCTGGTAGATCCAAATTTGACGGCAACAGCCAGGAGTGCATCCTGGTCCAGAATATCTATCTCTGCCAAGTCTGGGAAGGAATAGATCTCTACATAATCGACATTGGCCAGAGAAACCGACTGGATGTGCCTCAGGACAGCAGCCTTTATTGCCGTGATATCGCGTTCACCAGACTCGGCCATATCGAAGGCTGTACTCAGACTCTGATTTAGGACTAATGCGGCCTGACGTTGTTCCTGGCTTAAGTATGCATTGCGTGAGCTTTTAGCCAAACCGTCCGCCTCCCGGACAATTGGCACCATTACGATCTCATTAAACATGTTCAGGTCACGAACCATCTTTTTAAGTACAATCACCTGCTGAGCATCCTTTTGACCAAAAAAAGCTTTATCCGGTTGTACTATGTTAAACAGCTTAGTTACCACTGTGGCCACACCACGAAAGTGCGTTGGCCGCGATTTACCACATAGCTTGTCAGTTACGCCCCCTACATCCACCCAGGTCCCCCAGCCATCCGGATATAACTCGCGCGCCGGGGGATGAAACACGGCGTCGACCCCAACTGAACGGCATGCAGCCAAGTCCTCGTCCCAGGTTCGCGGGTAGGCGTCAAAATCCTCGTTCGGCCCAAACTGTGTAGGGTTTACAAAGATGCTGACCACCACTACATCACACAATTTTTTAGCTTCTTTCATAAGTTCCAGATGCCCGGCATGAAGAGCTCCCATGGTAGGAACAAAACCGATACTTTTTCCTTTTTTCCTGGCCTCAGTAACTAAGGCTCGCATTGCAGTAACACTTTCAACGATTCTAGCCATATCGCACCCTCCTATCATGATGAGGGTAAATAAAAAACCTTCTTGTCCGCACTAATACAGACAAGAAGGCATACTACACCTGTTGAAGTATCACCCGTCTAAGTCCGTTGTAGGATCCAAGCGGTATAAAGAAAATAATTTACTTACCTTTAAGCAATAGCCGTTCGACAGTATGACCCCAAGAGTATCATCTATCTTATCAGGCTATAGAATATAATCATGTTACTATAAAAATGACGTTACGGCAATATAAATATTTTCCGCACGACTCTCCTCACGGGTAGTTGCGGGTTGCTTTTGCCAAACAGAACTTGAATGGGTTTTTATCTCGGTGGTTTTTTACTATTATCATAAGGGAGTGGAATGTATTGTACCGACGGGCGCTGTTGTGCTGGTTGAGGATATAACTCCATAAGCTCATATACCTCTAAAGGCATTTCATTACAGATGGAGGGCAGCTCCATTTCCCGCAATTTTTCGCAGGTTATAGGGTAATCATGGGTCCAGCGGCCTTCAGCCAGCATCCGGGCCAGCTCTTTGGCTTTTGCAGCAGACATCTTGTCCAGCAACAGGGTTTCAACAAACTCCTGAACCTGCCTGACTGCTTTTTCTGCCATATCAGCCAGAATCAAGGTGTTGTCATCAATACGGTTAATATTTTTTTGTTGAACAACTTTTAAGATAGATGCCGCAGGATACTGGCCCAGTTGCGGGTCCACCGGCCCTAACACAGCATTCGGGTCAAGGATGATTTCATCTGCCGCCAGTGATATCAGGGTCCCTCCGGACATCGCATAATGCGGTACGAAAACAGTTACTTTCGCCTGATGCTGTTGCAGTGCTCTGGCAATTTGCTCTGAAGCCAGAACTAAGCCGCCCGGGGTATGTAATATTAGATCTATTGGCATGTCATCAGGGGTTAGGCGGATTGCACGCAGGATATGCTCGGAGTCTTCCACATTAATATACCGGCTAATCGGAATACCGAGAAGGCTGATTGCTTCCTGACGGTGAATCAGGCTGATAACACGTGACTGCCGCTTCTCCTCAATTCTTCTCAGAAGACTTAACCGCCGCACGGCAATGCTTCTTTGTTGAATCATGGGTAAAACGGTAAATAATAACAAAACAATCCAAATTATATCAGTAAAACCAAAATTCATATTCTTCACCTCAACGACATTTTATAACTATATTAGACCTTCTATGCTGATTTCCCTGCACCTTCTATTTATGGAAATAATATTACGCACCTGATGGCACCGCAGATTTAGTTGCTTGCATATACCAGGAATTTCGACAGCGAAAGTGTGGGACACTAAACAATAAAATAAGGAGGGATATAAATTGGAAAGAAAATCAGCCAAACGTAAGCAACTGAGCCACCACCTTCGCCGCAAATATAAACGTTATGCTGCCGCACTTGCCGGTGCGGCCATTATGACCGGTGCTGCTTTGCCAGGTATCCCGGTTGCCTTTGCTGCTGAAAGTCCCTCAGTACCATCTTCCTCAGCTACTAACTATACAGCACAACTTGATAAGGATACACAAACATCGGTAAAAAAGGTTTACGCCGAGAGAAATCGTCATGAGGATAGAAGCCGGTATGAAGACAGAAGTAGATCCTATGACCGGGGCTATGATCGGGGGGGTTGGCATCAGCATCAGCACAG